>JBAXPJ010000008.1:0-55137 GCA_037132335.1 Sediminibacterium sp.
CGCCTAAAAAACTCAATCCTGCTTCTATAACAATTGCCGATGCAAAATTACTGGCTGCTATTACCATCACGGGTCCTAAAATATTTGGAAGGATATGTTTAAAAATAGTACGCGAATGCGAATAGCCCAATACCTTGGTGGCTTCAATATATTCCAATTCTCTTATAGCCATTACTTGACCACGCACAAGTCTTGCTACATTCACCCACATGGTTAATCCAACTGCAATAAACACTTGCCAAAATCCTTTTCCAAGTACTAACGTAATTGCAAATACTAATAACAATGTTGGGATACTCCAAATGGTATTGATAAACCATAAAACAAGTTCGTCTATCCATCCCCTAAAATAGCCGGCTACTGCACCTAAAAAAATACCAATGGTTAAAGAAATGATTACCGCAATTAATCCCACACTTAAACTCACTCTAACACCAATAATTAATCTGCTTAAAATATCTCTACCAAATTTATCGGTCCCTACATAAAAATGCAATGTTTGTATGGCAGGTGTAGCACAAAATTTTAGGTGAATGGTTTTTCTGTCTGAAACAGCTTCGTCGATATATTGCTGATAAATAATGCTATCGCCTACTTGCTGGTAAGCACTTATGGGAGTGTAAGTGTAAGTATCTTCTTCTCCAAAAAATAGTTTTTCAATTGTGGAGGTATTGGCCAAAACCCTTTCGCGTTTTGTTAATAAAAAGTTATTACTAAAGCCTGGTTTTCTTCCGCCAATAGCCGGAATCATTCTATTGGCATTGGGTGAATGATCGGGCGCAATAAAATAAGCAAACACTGCAAGCAGCGAACTAAGTACTATCAGTATCAATCCTATAACAGCGCCTTTGTTTAAGAAAAGCCGTTTACTGAAACCTGAATATTGGGTATTATTTAACACGGCTGAAAATTAATGAATAATGATATTGCATGCAGATAAATTATTTATTTCTATTAAACAAAATGATTATTCAAGAGTCATACTAAAAACAAAAACCTATGAAAAGTTTTTTACTATTTCCTGTTACACTGCTTGCAATGATTGGTTTAATGGTTTATGCTTGGTGGCCAGAGTCTAACTAGCTGATTACCACCTAATATACTTTTCTTCCCTTCCATTGATACGTGCCAAATTTTCCTAGCCAACCAGCTACTACGGTATATACAATATGAAATGGTTGCGATATAGGAAACCACAATAGTGTTTTTTCTTGTCCAAAAAATTTACTTACCGGATACATAAAACAGAGTTCTATTATTGTTTTCAATACGAGCAGTAACAAGCTGTCTTTCCAATGTCCAATAGAAAATAAGTTGGCTAATACCACTACCAGTAAAAAAAAGTTTACCAAATACACGAGTAATAATATGGGGAAAATTCTTTTATCGTGGTACTGATCTGCCTTACTTGCCCAGCGAATTCTTTGGTTTAAAAACCTGTTCCAATTAGGCATAGGTTGTGTTGATACAACCGCTTCTTTTGAAAATAAAAAACCCAATTGCTGCGGATATTGCTCGTTCATTTTTTGCATCAACAACATATCATCTCCACTTGCAATGGTATCAATCCCTTTAAATTCACCCACTGCATAAAATGCTTTTTTAGCATAAGCAAGGTTTGCGCCATTACACATGGCATGTTTACCAGCACTAACTGCAGCGGCCGTAATTCCTTGTAAACTCATAAAATCCAATACCTGAAAAATTGATAAAAATTGTCCGTCATTTATAAATTGTACAGGCGCTGCTACAAACACCACATTATTCGATTGTATATAAGCGTCGTAATTTTGCAGCCAATTTTTTTGTACGAAACAGTCGGCATCGGTGGTTACAATCCAATTACCCTTACTTTTTGAAACAGCAATTTCAATGGCTTTTTTCTTATAAGCATTGAGGCTATTGGGTTCTATATGGTCTATTAAATTAATTAAGTGCAGGTTAGTATGCTGCAACTGCATCGTCGTAACTATACTCGCAGTATTGTCTGTTGAGTGGTCATTCACAACAATTACTTCAAACAAATGACTAGGATAGTTTTGTTGCATTACCGATGACAAACAGTTTTGAATATTATCGGCTTCATTTCTGGCAGGGATGATTACAGTAAATAGTGTGCTAGGGGTGTATTTAGAAGTAATTTGAAAAGGAGAAAGTTTTAAAAACCAAGTTCTATAAAATAATATTAGCACGCAGTAAATACTTACTAGCAATGCCGTTATAAAAAATAGAATCTGATACATTGTACAAAGAAAACATAATTTAAAGGCAAACACTAAAAATTAACCCTAAATACTTGGTGATATGGCCGAAACGAAGTTACTTTGAATTAGTTGCATAACTAACTATATGCCAAACAACCAATTTAAACGAGGAGAGCTTTATAGCGTGATTAATGGAATGGCTTCCACAGCTGTTGCACGCCGTTTACAAAAGAATTTTAGAGCTGCCGGACTTGAAATTACCATTGAACAATGGAGCGTCTTATACCATTTATGGAAAGAAGATTGTTTGAGCCAACAAGAATTGTGTAACCGTACTTTCAGAGACAAGCCCAGCATCACCCGTTTGATTGATAATTTAGAAAAGCAACACTTGGTAAACCGAATGCCTTCTTCTACAGATCGTCGAATAAATTTGGTTGCTTTAACCGACAAAGCAAAAGACATGCAACAATTAACGATTGACCTTGCCAATCAAACCATGAACGAAGCTTTAATTGGCGTGAAAAAAGAAGATATAGATTTAGTGAAACAGATTTTTCAACGCGTGTACGACAACTTAACTTAAGCTAATAAATACCCTATAAATATTTTTCTATGGAAACTAATACGCAAACAACTGCATTAAAAGGTGGCGAATGGATTATCAAAGAAAGTGATCCGAGCAACACATTTATTCCTGAAGATTTTAATGAAGAACAAAAAATGGTCATGGAAATGTGCGAGCAATTTTTAGCCACAGATATTCTTCCTGTCATTGACCGAATTGAAAAACTAGAGCCAGGTTTAATGCCTTCATTGGTACTAAAAGCTGGTGAGCAAGGGTTGCTATCTACTTCAATGCCCGAGCAATATGGCGGATTGGGTAAAGACTTTATTACTTCAACCATTGTTAACGAAGGCCTTGGTGGTGGTTATTCTTTTTCTGTTGCTGTTGCTGCTCATACAGGAATTGGCTCTTTGCCTATCTTGTATTTTGGTACTGATGCACAAAAAGAAAAATACATTCCAAAGCTTGCAAGTGGCGAATGGAAAGGTGCTTATGGATTAACCGAACCCAATAGTGGTAGTGATGCACTTGGCGCAAAAAGTACCGCCAAACTAAGTGACGACGGAAAGTACTATGTACTAAACGGACAAAAATGCTGGATCACCAATGGTGGATTTGCAGATGTGTATACTGTTTTTGCAAAAATAGATGGCGATAAATTCACGGCATTTATTTTAGAGCGAGGAATGGAAGGGTTTACGCAAGGACCCGAAGAGCACAAAATGGGCATCAAAGGATCGTCTACTGTGCAATTGTATTTTCAAGATTGCAAAGTGCCTGCAGAAAACGTACTAGGTGAAATTGGTAAAGGACATATTATTGCTTTCAATATTTTAAATATTGGTCGATTAAAATTATGTGCTGCAACCCTTGGAGGTGCTAAACAAGCTACCAATGTTGCCACACAATATGCCATTAACCGCGAGCAATTTAAAATTTCCATCTCCCGTTTTGGCGCCATCAAACATAAGTTGGGCGAAATGGCTATTCGTTTATGGGTATGTGAGTCTGCTTTATATCGCACCGCAAAATGGATTGACGATGCAGAACAAACACTTGCACATAGTGGTAAATCATTTGCACAATCTTTGCTTGGTGCTGCCGAAGAATTTGCTATAGAATGTGCGATGCTTAAAGTATATGGTAGTGAAGTGCTCGATTATGTGGTGGACGAAGGATTACAAATACATGGCGGCAATGGTTTTAGCGATGAATATGCTATTTCAAGGGCTTATCGCGATAGCCGCATTAACCGAATTTATGAGGGCACCAACGAAATCAACCGTTTATTAGCTGTTGATATGGTGCTTAAACGTGCCATGAAAGGCAAGCTAGATTTGATGGGACCAGCCATGGCCGTTCAAAAAGAACTTATGAGCATTCCTGATTTTGGGTCTGATGATGATGCGCCTTTTGCTAAGGAGCGTAAATATATTGCCAATTTCAAGAAAGCCATTTTAATGGTAGCTGGTGCCGCTGTTCAAAAATTGATGATGCAATTAGACAAAGAACAAGAAGTGTTGATGAATATTGCCGATATGAGTATTGAGGTATTTAATGCCGAAAGCGCCTTGTTAAGGGTAATGAAACTTACCCAAACCAAGGGCGAAACGGCTAGTTCTATTCAGGCCGATATGATGCATGCCTATATTTATGAAGCCGCCGACCGCATTAATAAAGCCGGAAAAGACGCTCTAAACAGCTTTTCTGAGGGCGATGAACTAAGAATGATGCATATTGGCCTAAAGCGATTTACCAAAGTTGATCCTTTTAACAGTAAGGATGCTAGACGTAGAATTGCCGATAAAATGATCGAAAACAAGGGTTATTACTTCTAAAAAATAAATTATTTGGTGGGAATAAAAAAAATCACCTAAATTTAACATATCGATAATCTTACGATTGCTTGCTCACTAAAAGACCTTATTGCCCTCAAAGCGATAAGGTCTTTTTATTTGGTGGAATTTTCAATCCTCATTTCATTTCAGCCCTTCTTTTCAATAGCTTCTAAATACTACTAGTTCGATTTCGTAAATATATTCTGCTTTACTAAACGTTTAGTAAAAAAAATTAGTCAAATTCACTTAACGATTCTAAGATTCATTTTTTGCCATTTATAAAACTAATTAACATGTCATCTCGTAGAAATTTTCTTCAAAGTTCTGTGCTTGGTTTGGCTGGTTCGGCCGTTGTTCCTTTTTTAGGTAGCGCTGCTACTAAAACAAATAGCCTAGCACCTGATGCTGATTTAGCTGTTGGCGTAGCTGGTTATACGTTCTATAAATTTAGTTTAGAGCAGTCGATTGTAATGATGAAAAGAATTGGCGTTACTAACTTATCATTGAAGGAAATTCATTTGCCATTAAATAGTAGTGACGAAAAAATTGCTGCGGCAATGGCTAAGTTTAAAGAAGCAGGTATTAATATTTATACGGTTGGGGTGATTTATATGAAAACCAAAGAAGCAGTTGACCAAGCTTTTGAATATGCCAAAAAAGTGGGTGTAAACATGATTGTTGGGGTACCTAGTTACGACCTAATTGCTTATTCAGAAGAAAAAGTAAAAGCCTACGATATTCGATTAGCCATTCACAACCATGGTCCTGAAGATGCTTTGTATCCAGCACCAAAAGATGTGTACGACAGAATTAAAAATATGGATGCGCGTATGGGTATGTGTATTGATATTGGCCACGCAACGCGTGCAGGCGCTGCCCCTGAAAAAGCGGTGAGAGATTTTAAAGAGCGCATATTTGATTTACATATTAAAGACGTAAGCATTGCTGCAAAAGATGGAAAAGCCATTGAAATTGGTAGAGGTGTGATTCATTTTTCGGCACTCGTAGAATCTTTGCGTAAAATTAAATACAAAGGTGTTTGCAGTATTGAATTTGAAAAAGACATGGCAGATCCATTGCCAGGTATTGCAGAATCAATTGGATATTTTAAAGGAATTGTTGCTGCAGATAAATAATTCATTGTTACATTTATTACATGAGAGTGTATTTTTTCAGCTACTTATTATTAGTTGGTTTTAGCCTGTCTGCGCAACAAAGTCAACCAAAAATTTTAATAGGAAGGTCAACAGGAAAGTTGCCTTCTATGGTATATAGTTTGGGCGAAGACCGCTTAGGCGCTGCAAAGTTGGGGTATATTGATACCAATATTGTTTTGCGTGTGGTTGATTCTACCAAAGAATTGTATAAGGTTCAGTTGTCTAAATACCATTCGGCTTATATAGATAAAGCGTATTTTAAAGTTGATTCATCTATCCAACTTAAACCTTTTTACTTAACGAGTTCTTATTTAGCAAAAGGCGACACCTTGTATGATGTAGTAAATATTCGGGTCGACGAACACTTGCCCTATAAATCTTGGATGGAAATTAGCCCGTCTAAAATTATGATTGATATTTATGGGGTACAAGCAAATACTAACTGGATCACACAATTACAATCGCTTAAAGAAGTTAAAAATGTATACTACAATCAAGTAGAAGACGATGTAGTGCGCGTTACCATTGAATTAAAGCACCAACAACACTGGGGGTATAGTATAGCTTATAAAGGAAAAAACCTTGCTGTACACATAAAAAGGCAGCCCAATATTTTGGAGTTAAAAAATATGGTGATTGCAATTGATGCGGGTCATGGTGGAACCAATAGTGGAGCAGAAGGCATTAAGCACCATGCTTCAGAAAAAGAGAACACCTTATTGTATGCAAAAGCCTTAGAAAAAAGCTTAAAAAAATTAGGGGTTAAAAAAGTAATCATGACCAGAAATATCGATACCAGTTTCGATATGAAGGATCGTATTTTATTTTTACAACAACAAAATCCCGATTTTTTAATTAGTCTCCATTTTAATTCTTCCGACAATGAATCGGTTCAGGGTGTAAGTACTTTTTACAAGTATATTGGATTCAGACCCCTTTCTCAACACCTCTTAAAACGAATGCTTGAGTTAAAACTGAATGAGTTTGGCAATATTGGTAGTTTTAATTTTGGCTTAAATTCTCCTACAGATTTTCCAAATGCATTAGTTGAAATTGCTTTTTTAAGTAATATTGAAGACGAAAAAAAGATTATAAGTCCCAAATTTCGCCAAGACGTGGCCAAGAAAATTAGCCTAGGTGTTCAAGACTGGTTAAAACAGCTACAATAAACAATTTGGCCACAGCCGTTTATAAAATCAACCCTATTTTACAAATCTTGCTTAGTAATTTTGAGCATTAAAAATATAGCCATGAGCGAATTAGTCAACGAGTTTAACGCGTATCGTACCAAAATGAATGAGGTTATCTTGAGTAAAGACAACCTGGTAATGAAGCGCTTATGGAATCTAGACACCAACACCTATGAGGCGGGTGCAGTAGACAAAAAAACCAAAGAAATGCTAGGATTGGTGGCTAGTATGGTATTGCGTTGCGACGACTGTATTAAATATCACCTAGGAAAAAGCTTTGAATTAGGCGTAAGTACCGAAGAATTATATGAAATTTTTGCTGTTGCAAACATAGTAGGAGGCACGATTGTGGTGCCTCATACCCGACGAGCAGCAGAGTATTGGGAAGAATTATTGAAGGGATAATACAATATTTCTAATTTATTGGAGTTTTTTAGCAAATTCCTAGACGAGTTTATCGTAACTTCGTCACCACTATTTTATTCAATTGGATTGTTTTATAAAAATTCTATTAAATGATTGAGACTGCAACAGCGGCACCCATTTTAACCGCTAAAGATTTTGCAACTGACCAGGAAGTACGCTGGTGTCCAGGATGTGGCGATTATTCTATTTTAGCCCAGGTTCAAAAAGTAATGCCAAATATTGGTGTTCCAAAAGAAAACATTGTTATTATTAGTGGGATAGGCTGTAGTAGTCGTTTCCCTTACTATATGAATACCTATGGCATGCACTCTATTCATGGTCGTGCAACTGCTATTGCTAGTGGTTTAAAAGCTAGCCGTCCAGAACTAAGTGTTTGGATTGTATCTGGTGATGGTGATAGTTTAAGTATTGGTGGTAACCATACTATTCATTTATTACGTAGAAATCTAGATGTAAATATCTTGATGTTTAATAACCAGATTTATGGTTTAACCAAAGGGCAATATTCTCCAACCTCTGAGCAAAATAAGGTTACTAAATCAACGCCTTTTGGAAGTATCGATCATCCGTTTAATCCTTTGGCATTGGCTATGGGGGCAGATGCAAGTTTTATAGGTCGTAGTATGGATAGAGATCCAAAGCATTTACAATACATGCTTACTCGCTCTCATCAGCACAAAGGGTCTTCTTTCTTAGAAATTTATCAGAACTGTAATATTTTTAATGATGGTGCTTTTGAAATTTTCACTGAAAAATCTACAAAAGCCGATCAAGGTTTATACCTAGAACAAGGTCAACCATTGGTATTTGGTGCCAATCAACAAATGGGTATTAAAATAGATGGTTTAAAACCTGTAGTGGTTGAATTAAGCGATTCTGTCACTAAAGACGATTTGTGGATTCACGACGAAAAAGATTTTTACAAAGCACAAACTTTGGTAAGAATGTTCGACGATCCTAATAAAACAGGTGGTCATTTCCCTCGTCCATTTGGTGTTTTCTTTCAAGATGATAGAGCATGTTATGAAGATGCTATGGCTATGCAAATTGAAGAAACCATTGCATCAAAAGGCAAAGGCAATTTAGATAAATTGATCCGCGGAAAAGAAGTTTGGGAGATCGTTTAAATTTGCGCAATATCATTTCTAATAGCATAGAGTACCAACCCTATTCTAGAAGAAACCCGTAATTTTTGAAATAAAGCATCTCTATATCCATCAATTGTTCTTGGACTCAGGTACATATCGTCTGCAATTTGTTTGTACGACATGTCGCTGCAGATGCGTTGTAAAAAATCAATTTCTCGATCATTTAACGCAATTTTTTTTCGATAGAATCCTTGTGCATCTTCATGCAAATGATTGTTGATATTATCTATTAAATGGTTACACATTAGTTCATTTAGGTAAACACCTTTTTGCATTAATTGGTCAAGCGCTTCTTTAAGGTCTCTGGGGTCGCTGTCTTTTAAAATATATCCTTTCGCTCCATTCTTAAGCATTTTAATGATAGCTCTTTCATCATCGAGCATACTTAGTGCAAGTATTTTAATTTCCGGATATTGGTTATGAATCCAGTGGGCTGTTTCATAGCCATTCATATCGGGCATTGTAATATCTAAAATTACAATGGCAGGCATATTGCTTGGAGATATAAGGGTAGTGAACTCTTTGCCACTGCTCGCTTCCATGATAACAGTATAATCAGCAAAACTATTAATAATAGCTGCTAAGCCTTTTCTAAAAAGCAGGTGATCGTCTACTAGTGCAATATTTGTCATGAAATTAGTTTTGTAAGAATAATTATTTGAATGCCAATTTCAATAATCTTGATTGATTTTTGCTTGCAGTTTTAACTGGAAATTATCCGTGTTTAAACTAGTGGAAATAAGTGTTTACCAATAAAGTTTTCGGAACTACTTATATATTTTTGAAGAGATAAACTGCAATTGGTTATTTCCCAATGCGCCTTTTTAGGTAGTCGGTTTTCAGGGGGTTACAAACTAAAATAAAGAGGCGACAATTAGTCGTCTCTTTTAATGCAATAGGGCTATGAATTATAAGAGTAACTTTGTAATTGACTATATCTTCTAATTTTATGCTTTTACAAGTACATCCCACAAATCCCAATCCTCGCTATTTAAAAATGATAGTGGACTGTTTGCAATCAGGCGGTGTGATTGTGTATCCTACAGATACTATTTATGGTTTAGGCTGCGATATTTTTCAGCACAAAGCCATTGAACGAATTGCAAAGATTAAACAAGTAGATCCTGCTAAAGCACAACTTAGTTTTGTTTGTTATGATTTAAGTGATTTGAGTAAGTATACAAAAAGCATTAGCACACCATTATATAGAATGCTAAAAGATTATTTACCTGGGGCCTATACTTTTATTTTACCCGCAAGCAAAGAAGTGCCCAAAATATTACAGAGTAAAAAAAGCACTATTGGGTTAAGAATTCCAGATAATCTGATTGCCAGAAGTATTGTACAGGAGTTGGGGCACCCAATTTTATCTGCTTCTTTACCTGGTGATATGGTGGAAGAATACACAGATCCAGAATTGATTTATGAAAATTTTAAAAACCTCGTTGATATTGTAGTAGATGGAGGAATAGGTGGAATGGTTCCCTCCACTATTGTTGACTGCACAAAAGATACGTATGAATTAATAAGAGCGGGTGCAGGCAAATGGGAAGAATAAAAAGCTACTGTAAAAAATAGGCCATATAATAAAATTAAACTATTTGTTCAAAAAATGACGATTTAATTATATCATTTTATATTAATTTTACGAAAAATTTCAATAACCGGGGGGGAATTGAAATTTAAGCCTTACTTCTGTGAGGCTTTTTTTGCACTAATACTACTTCGGCAATATAGAAAAGCTTTTTCTGTGGTATTTACACAATCCTTTTTTGGCAATAGCGTCTCGGTGGTCTTGTGTGCCATATCCTTTGTTTTTTGCCCATTTATATATGGGATATTCTAAATCTAGTTGCTGCATATAGGCATCTCGATGGGTTTTAGCCAATATACTTGCAGCTGCTATGGCACTATATTTTCCATCTCCTTTAATAATGCAATGGTGCGGCATTTTTTTATAAGGAGTAAATCGGTTGCCATCGATTAGTAATAATGCTGGTTTGGTTTTTAATGCCGCAATAGCCAAATGCATTGCCTTAAAAGAGGCTTTTAAAATATTTATTTTATCTATTTCATGATTGTCAACACTTGCCACTGCCCAAGCAAGTGCAGATTGCTCAATAATATCTTTAAGAATTAGTCTGTTTTTCTCGCTTACTTTTTTACTATCATTCAATAATGGATGATAGAAATTATTTGGCAAAATAACAGCCGCTGCAAATACAGGTCCTGCATAACAGCCCCTTCCAGCTTCATCACAGCCCGCTTCTATAAGTTTTGATTGATAAAATGGTGCTAACATGGTACTAAAAGTGAGAATTCTTATTAATACTATCAAATTCATTTTACAAATGCAAGGCCCAATTTAGTATACTAGTAACTTTGTGCAAGATTTTGAATTCGAATACTATGCAAACAAATGAGCGATCATCTAAACTAATAGCTACTTGGTTATTAATTGGAGTTGGTATGACAGTGGTGCAAATTGCTTTAGGTGGAATTACCCGCTTAACAGGCAGTGGGCTTTCTATTACGCAGTGGGATGTGGTAACCGGCTCCCTTCCCCCTTTAAATGAGCAGCAATGGCTAGTTGAATACAATAAGTATCGATTAACACCCCAATTTCAATTACTGAATTTTAATTTTAATATCAGTGATTTTAAAATGATTTTTTTCTGGGAATGGTTTCACCGTTTGTGGGCCCGTACAATTGGGCTAGTTTTTATAGTGGGCTTTGTTTGGTTATTGGTAAAAAAACATTTCAAAAAAGAAATGATAAAGCCTTTGTTGCTACTATTTGTTTTAGGAGGATTACAAGGAGCTATTGGTTGGATAATGGTTAAGAGCGGCTTAACAGGTGATGCAGTATATGTTAACCCTACAAAACTAGCTTTGCATTTTATTTTTGCATTAGGCTTATTGTGTTATACCTATTGGTTTGCATTATCACTGTTGGTAAATCCTACAGAAATTATAGTAGATGCTTCTATTAGAAAATGGACTATCTCTTTAATAGTGTTGATTGGATTTCAATTATTATACGGTGCCTTGATGGCCGGACACAAAGCAGCAAATGTAGCAGCTACTTGGCCCAGCATAAATGGTCATTGGATTCCAGCACCTTTTTTAACCAAAGAATCTTTTTTATTAAATACCATCAACAATAAATTATTGATTCATTTTATACACCGTGGTTTAGCCTATTTACTTTTATTAATCATAGTACTTTTTACTATTCAATTATTTAAAAAAACAGGCACAGCCTTATTTTATATTCTAAGGCCTTTGCCCATTGCTATTGTATTTGTTCAAATAATGTTGGGCATATTAACAGTACTGTCAAGTATTAATATTATTCCTGGAACTTGGGGTGTGTTTGAGTGGATAGCTGAGCTACACCAATTATTTGGTATGCTATTGTTATTGTCGTTGGTGTCTTTGCTTTTTGCAGTGCGATCAACAAAAAATGCTTGATTAATTTGGCCGAAATAAATTTATTGAGGTTGAATTAATCGAAAGCAGTTCGCTAAAATTTGAATATTAAATGTTTCTGCTGTTTCTTTCGGCTCTCCATCAATATGAAAGGGAGCATGTTTTTTATTTACAATAGTAAGGTTAGCAGCTTGAAAATATAGTACCGTATTTTTGTTGATATTTTCCACTAATTCCGTTAATTGATTATTACCCCTAATTTGTTTAATTACAGCAAATGGCAATTTTGCTTTGTGCATTTTTTGCACTACTACAATATCTAATAAGCCATCATTTAAACTGGCTTTTGGGGCAATGGTAAAATTATTTCCAAACTGGTTGCTATTGGCAATGCTAATAAAATAGGCATCCGTATAAAATGAAAAATCATTTAAAATAATTTCAAATTGATAAGGGTGTGCTTTAAAATAGTTGATTAAACTTTGCTGTGTGTAAGTGATTAAACCCCTAGATGCTTTTGTAGAAAAATCATGTGCCACTTGCGCGTCAAATCCAATTCCACTTAACATACAAGAGAATTGCTTGTTAATTAAAAACGCATCTATAGGGCTGGCTTTTCCATTAAGAATTAACGCAATTGCTTTTTTTGAATTTCTTGAAATACCTGCAGCTAATGCCAGTCCATTTCCCGAACCAACTGGAATAATACCAAAGTTTACATTGGTGTCTCTTAGTGCATTTACAACTTGGTTAACTGTTCCATCTCCGCCTACTATTACAATATCAGTAATAGCGTCTGCTTCAATTTTATCAATCAAAAAAGTATAATTACCCGAAGCATTTGTAGCATGGATTTCAAAATAGCAAGCATTTTTTTCCATTGCAACTTTTATCTCTTGCAATAGCACCTCTTTCTTGGTATTTCCAGAAATAGGGTTCACTAAAAAAATAATCTTTCGATTGCTGGCTACATCCATTAGTATTAATTAGAAAGTCAATTACCACTTTAACAATGCAGAGGCCCATGTAAAGCCACTTCCAAAGGCAGCTAGGCAAACTAAATCGCCGTCTTTGATTTTTCCTTTTTCCCAAGCTTCACAAAGCGCTATAGGAATTGAAGCGGCAGTAGTGTTGCCATAATTTTGAATATTATTATAAACCTGATCGTCGTTTAATTTTAATTTTTGCTGAACGAATTGTGCAATACGCAAATTAGCCTGGTGTGGAATTAGCATATTAATATCTGCAGGGCTGTATCCGTTTTTGCTTAATGCTTCTACAATCACTTCTGGAAATTTCACCACCGCTTTTTTAAATACCGATGGGCCATCCATAAAAGGAAAGTTCTGGTTCTTATCAATCATTTCGTGGCTCATAAACATATCACCAATAGGGGCGTCGTTAAAGTCAGCCACAGGAGTTTCCATCCAATGGTTGGCATGTGTGCCAGGATTGTATTGTGCTAAAATTTCTGCGCTTTCTCCATCACTATGCAAATGCGTACTTAAAATTCCTTGTCCTTCTTTTTCGGTCGGTTGTAACACAACGGCGCCCGCACCATCTCCAAATATGACAGATACATTTCTACCCCTTGTGCTATAGTCCATTCCAAAACTGTGTTTCTCTGCACCAATTACCAATATGTTTTTATACATGCCTGTTTTTATAAATTGATCAGCAACACTCAAAGCATATACAAATCCGCTGCACTGGTTACGCACATCTAATGCGCCAACTTCTTTCATCTTTAATGCACGCTGAACCAATACCCCACATCCTGGAAAAAAATAATCGGGCGATAAAGTTGCGAATACTATAAAGTCTATGTCTTGTGCTGTAATACCTGCTCTTTCAATGGCAATTTTTGCAGCTTCAACACCCATGGTGGTGGTGGTTTCTTCTGTTCTTTTTGCTATCCTTCTTTCTTTAATACCTGTTCTTTCTTGTATCCAAGCATCATCTGTTTCCATGTATTCTTTTAAGTCGTTATTGGTAACAACTCTTTCTGGCAGGTACTTGCCTATTCCGGCAATTTTACTAAGTATCATAGCTAAGTTTTATTATTAGTAATGGGCGAAGGTAAGAGAATTTTATATGGACTTTGGCGCTTTATTTGATAGGTTTCAGTTGCATAATTTCTTGTAAAAATTTAGCGGTTTCCATTTCAACACCTGCAACATCATTCGACAAAATTGGCGAAGCGAGTACATGGTTGCCTGTATTGGGCATGGCTACTTGTCGCTTTTTGTTTACAGGTGTTCCTAATTGCGCAAACATTTTTTTGGTTGCCGATACTTTTACAACCGGGTCTTGGTTTTTTTCGTCTTTGTAATAGTATAATGCCAACACTGGTTGCGTTACAGATTTAAAAGTTGGTTCAATCATTTTAGTTTCTACTAATTCTTCTAATTGACTAAGGGCTTCTAATCGGTATTTGGTGTTCCAGTATGGGGCATATTGCGGGTTATTGGTATTAATGATATTGTAATTTGACCCCTTTACGATTTTAGCAATTTGCAATCCCCATGGATTATTTAGTAGAAGTGCCTTACCATCGTTAATTGCAATATTTGGCGAATACAAAACAAGGGCTGCCACTTCTGGATAGGTAGCTGCTAATTGTAATGCCAATGTTCCTCCTGTTGATGTGCTCATTAAAATAACTTTATTACCCAATTGCTTTCCTATGGCCAGTGCTTCTTTTGCACTTTCCCATAAATTATCTGGGGTTAAATTAATTAAGGCATCTACTGTATCAATGCCATGCTGCGAAAGCCTTGATAAATAAAGGTTGCAGCCAAATTGTTTGGCAATATTTTTATGTACTGGACCACCTTCTTCTTTACTCGCACTAAAGCCGTGTAAATACACAATGGCATAATTTGTTTTTTGTTTAGTGGAATCGGCCCAAACAATCTCTGCCTCATTATGCGGTTTAATAATATGTTGCGCTTCTTGTTTTTTTACATACGACTCTAATTCAATTGGGCTTGAAGGAATTGTTGGTAATTGTGTATTATAAATTGGTTTTGATGGATGCGGGCCTAAAAAATAGATACCACATAAAACAGCAACTACGCCAATAAATATTTTAATGGATTTCATATATAATAGTTGAAGATTGAATTGTTCAATTAAATTAAGTGAAATTAATTGAAATTCATTGCCAATACCTGTTAAACTAGTTTGATAAAATAACTATATTGGCATTACCAAAAAAACAGTATGCTTAAAACCCAACGATTTCTTGCTCTTGATGTATTTCGAGGAATGACCATTTGCTTAATGATCATTGTAAATACACCTGGCAATGAAGTGACTTTTGCGCCTTTGTTGCATGCAAAATGGCATGGGTTTACGCCTACCGATTTGGTTTTTCCATCATTCTTGTTTGCTGTAGGAAATGCCCTGAGTTTTGTACTGCCTAAATGGGAGGGAATGAGCCATTCAAGCATTGTTGCTAAAATAACCAAACGTACTGCACTGATATTTTTATTAGGATTTTTAATGTATTGGTTTCCATTTCTTGAATTCAATGAGGCCAACCATTTATCACTAATGCCTTTGAGTGAAACTCGCATTATGGGCGTTTTACAGCGAATAGCACTTTGTTATGGAATTGGTGCTTTATTAATTTATTTCTTAAAAACACGTTTAGCAATAATTACAGGGATTGCTTTTTTATTCATTTACTGGGTATTGTGTTTTTGGCTAGGCGATGCCGCTGATCCATTCAGTATAACAGGCAATATTGGATACCATATAGACACTTGGTTATTTGGAGCAGCGCATATGTATCATGGAGAAGGAATTGCTTTTGACCCCGAAGGATTATTAAGTACGATACCTTCTATTGTTAATGTGATTGCGGGGTTTGCTGTAGGTCAATTTGTACAACAAAAGGCAAAACAATACGAAGGGTTAACTAAATTATTATTAATAGGAGTGGTGCTAGTATTTCTAGCGTATTGTTGGAATATGGTGTTTCCAATTAACAAAAAACTATGGACATCGTCCTTTGTTTTAATAACAGTGGGGCTTGATTGTATCATTTTGTCGGCCATTATTTATGGGATTGAATTTGCTAAAAAAACTAAATGGACCTATTTCTTTGAGGTGTTTGGTAAAAATCCATTGTTTGTTTATTTGTTATCTGAAATACTAGTTACCTGTTTGAATTTGATCCCAATGGGTGAAAATAGCAACCTATTCAGCTGGTTATATATTAATATATTTAGTTATGCGGGAAACTATTTTGGCTCGCTATTATTCGCATTGTCTTATATGTTGCTTTGTTGGAGTGTTGGTTTTTGGCTCGACAAACGCAAGATTTATGTTCGAGTGTAGCTTTTAAATTAACTTTTAAGTAGCGCATTGCCCCTCGGTTGTAAAGTCGTACCTTTGCAGCCTTAAAAAAATACATGGAAATAAGAAACATTGCTATTATTGCTCACGTAGATCATGGCAAAACAACATTAGTAGATCGTATTCTACAAACTACAAAAGTATTCAGAGACAACCAAGACGCCGGTGAGCTCATCATGGACAGCAATGACCTTGAAAGAGAAAGAGGTATTACTATTTTCAGTAAGAATGCTGCGGTAACTTATAACGGAATTAAGATAAACGTAATTGATACCCCAGGTCACAGTGATTTTGGTGGAGAAGTTGAGCGTGTGTTGAAAATGGCCGATGGTGTAATCTTGTTAGTAGATGCATTTGAAGGACCAATGCCTCAAACACGTTTTGTATTACAGAAAGCCTTGCACCTAAACTTGCATCCGATAGTTGTAATCAATAAAGTAGATAAAGCCAATTGCCGCCCTGATGAAGTGCACGATGCGGTTTTTGAATTATTCTTTAACCTCGATGCAACAGAAGAGCAATTAAATTTCCCTACTTTTTACGGTAGCGGAAAAAATGGTTGGTTCAACGATAGCCTTACACAAACAGAAGATATTATTCCTTTAATGGATGGTATCATTAAATATGTACCAGCTCCAAAAGTTAATGAGGGAACCTTGCAAATGCAAATTACTTCATTAGACTATTCTTCTTTCTTAGGACGTATTGCCATTGGTAAAGTAACCCGCGGTAAAATCAAAGAAAGTCAAACAATTGCATTGGTTCAAGCAGATGGTTCTGTAAAAAGAAGCAAAGTGAAAGAACTATATGTGTTTGAAGGAATGGGTAAGCGTAAAGTTTCAGAAGTATTAACTGGCGATTTGTGCGCAGTTGTAGGATTAGATGATTTTACAATTGGCGATACAATTGCAGATATGGAAAATCCAGAAGGATTGCCAATTATTAGTGTTGATGAGCCTACCATGAGTATGACTTTCAGCATTAACAATTCACCTTTCTTTGGTAAGGATGGAAAATTTGTTACTTCTCGTCACTTGCGTGATAGATTAATGAAAGAAACAGAAAAGAACTTGGCATTGCGTGTAGAAGATACCGATAGTGCTGATAGCTTCTTAGTATTTGGTCGTGGTATTTTACACTTAGGTATTCTAGTTGAAACCATGCGCCGTGAGGGGTATGAGTTAACAGTTGGAAATCCACAAGTTTTGGTAAAACACATTGACGGAAAAAAACACGAACCTTTCGAGAACTTGGTAGTTGACGTTCCTGCCGATTTTAGCGGTAAAGTAATTGACCTAGTTACCCAACGTAAAGGCGAAATGCAAATCATGGAAAGTAAAGGTGAAATGCAACACCTTGAATTTGAAATACCTTCGAGAGGTTTGATTGGTTTACGTTCTCAAATGCTTACCAATACTGCAGGTGAAGCTGTTATGGCGCACCGTTTTATTGAATACAAGCCTTGGAAAGGACCAATTCCTGGAAGAAGTAATGGTGTGTTAATTGCTAAGTTTCAAGGAACCACTACTGCATATTCAATTGATAAATTACAAGATCGTGGCGCATTCTTTATTGAGCCAGGTGAAGAAGTGTATGTTGGTCAAATTATTGCCGAGCATATTAAGCCAGGTGATTTAAATGTAAATGCGGTGGAGATGAAAAAACTAACTAACCACCGTGCAAGCGGTA
Source organism: Sediminibacterium sp. (assembly GCA_037132335.1). Classification (GTDB taxonomy): domain Bacteria; phylum Bacteroidota; class Bacteroidia; order Chitinophagales; family Chitinophagaceae; genus Sediminibacterium. The sequence goes on from JBAXPJ010000008.1 coordinate 18,018, forward strand.
GTGATGATAGTGTTCGTATTACTCCAAAATTGCAGTTTACATTAGAAGAGTGTATGGAATATATTCAACAAGATGAGTGTATTGAAGTAACTCCTAAAATTATCCGTATGCGTAAAGTAGTTTTAAACGAAGACGACAGAAAGAAGAGTTCTAAGAGTATGCAAAGCGAAGCTGCAAGCTAAACAAAGCACTACTAATTATATTCAATCCCCGGTAATTCATTTTATCGGGGATTTTTTATGCTAAGATTAAATAAAGGGCATAAAAAACTAGCATTATTAATTGATTACTCAAACAATTAACAATGCTAGTGAACTAAGTATTTATAAACTATTTATTGTTAGACCTTACTTCAGCAGTTGTTTTGGTGCTATATTTTACGTCAAAAATTTCTTTGAATGATCCGTTATTTGTTTGAATCATAAAAGTCAATTTGCTTAAATCTTGGCTGCTTTGTAACATGAATCTTTTGTCGAATAATTTGTCGGAATATTTTTCTTGAAACAATGGCTCGCCATTTTCATCCAATACAAATACTCTAAAACTTTTTCCAGTTTCGTTATTGAACTTTACATTGAAGAAAAGATTTTCTGCAGTGGTTCCTACATATTTCACTTCTACATTTTTAGACGTTGGGTCGGTTTCATTTTTAGAAACGGTTGTTGCATCTGCAGAAAGAATAAACATTACAGCAACTAAATTGCCTAATAAAAATCTTTTTGCGATGGTGTTAATGGTTTGCTTTTGCATAACTTTTTATTTTAAACATGAATAGATAAACACTTGATGGCACAAGCAATTCGTTAAGCAAGCAATTGAATCTTAAATGGCTGAAGCAGGGCTTCGAAGTGTTAGATGAATTAACAGTATGATCGGAACAATAAATTGAATTTCATCGATCGCTAATTCAAGAGTTAATACTTATAACTAAAAAAGGTAACCTTCATTTAAGAAGATTACCTTGTTATTAAAAAGTTAATGGGGTATAACGAAATGAATATCAGTTGTTTAAAAACTATTTTTTATTGAGTGTTTCCCATAACAAATCTTTTAATTCTGTTAATCCTTTATTAGTTATAGAAGAAATAAATACCAAAGGAATGTTTGAAGGCAACTCTTTTGCAATGGCTATTTTTAATTCTTCGTCTAACATATCGGACTTACTAACAGCAATTACAAAATCTTTTTGCAACATTTCTGGATTGTATTCTTTCAATTCATTTCTAAGAATTTCAAATTCTTTTTTATGGTCGTTGCTATCTGCAGGAATTAAAAAAAGTAAGGCAGAATTTCTTTCAATATGTCTTAAGAAACGATGACCCAATCCTTTTCCTTCTGCAGCGCCTTCAATAATTCCTGGTAAATCTGCAATACAAAATGATTTGTTATCGCGGTATTCTACCATGCCCAATTGCGGCTTTAAAGTAGTAAAAGCATAGTTGGCTATTTTGGGTGTAGCCGAAGTAATTACAGAAAGTAAAGTAGATTTTCCTGCATTAGGAAATCCTACCAAACCTATATCTGCCAATACTTTTAATTCTAAATTTTTCCAACCTTCAATGCCTGGTTCGCCTGGTTGTGCGTGCTCTGGAACTTGGTTAGTAGGTGTAGCAAAATTGCTATTACCCAATCCGCCTCTTCCGCCACGCATCCAAATTACTTCTTGTCCGTCTTCTAATATTTCAACTTCTATTTTTCCTGTTTCTTCGTCTTTTGCAATAGTGCCTAATGGTACTTCTATTATTACATCTTCGCCATCTCTTCCAGTACAATTATTTTTACTACCACGTTCTCCGTCTTCGGCTAATACATTTTTAAAATAGCGTAAATGCAATAGGGTCCATAAATTGCTATTACCTCTCAAAATAATATGCGCACCTCTTCCGCCATCTCCACCATCGGGTCCGCCCATTGCGGTTAATTTATTACGCATTAAATGTTTTGCGCCTGGGCCGCCATGACCTGTTTTACAAAAAATTCTTATATAATCAATGAAGTTATTTTTTTCTGACACTGTGAAATCTAATTATTAAATGAATGCAATTGAATATATGGCAAAGTTACACTAATGTTTGCGGAAAGCAGCATCTATACGCTATTTGGCTATACAATGGCTTTGCCTGTTCTAAAACAAGTGCCTTTAAATACAGCTACTTTTTCTGCTGTTTGATTGGTAATTGTTATTTGATATAAGCCTGTTGATTGACCATTATGAATTTCAGTGGTTTCCGCAGTAATCGTATCATTTTCATATACTGGTTTAATAAAATTAATAGCCGACTCTAATGTAACTGATGCCTTGTTGCGGCCATTACAGGCAAGTGCCAACGCAGTATCTGCTAAAGAAAAAACAATGCCTCCATGCGCTATTCCAATGGCATTGATCATTTCGGGTCTTATGCGCAATAATATTTTACTATATCCTTCTTTAATAGCAACAATTTCAACACCCAACCATTGGCTAAATAAATCGTCTGCAATAATTTTTAATGCAATTGTATTGGCTAATTGGTCTTGTTCATTCATCTGCTAATTATTGATTTGTTAAACCACCTACTAAAATGGTTACCATATTTTCTTCTAATTCCGAAGCGCTAATTTTTTGTTTTGAACGGTGCCAACTTTCAATGCCACTAATAGCATGTAAGATGATTAATACAGCGGTTGCAGCATCAATTTTTTTAATTTCGTTATTGCGAATACCCTGTTCAATAATTGCCGCAAATCTTTTGCGATAAATGCGTCGTTGGTTTTGAAAATTAGAAAGGTATGGATCAGACAAATGTTTCCATTCTCTATCACTCACATATACTTCTTCGTAATGCTGAATCATTTCATTGATATGAAAACGCAGTAACTTTTCAATTTTTTCAATGGCTGTGGTATTTTGCGCCTCCACTTCATCCATCTTATGTAAAAAACGATTGGCTACACTAAAGCATAATTCGTGTAACAATTCGGTTTTTGATTTGATATGGTTGTATAAACTGGCCGCTTCTACACCCACTGCTTCTGCTAAATCGCGCATACTAGCTGCCTTAAATCCTTTCTCTCTAAACAAAGCGGCGGCCTTGGTTACAATCACGTCTTTTCTAGAAAGGTGGTTGTCTGTTTTGATTCTTGCCATTGTACAAAGATAAGATACTAACGAATGTTAGCGGTATTTGGCATGAAAAAACTTTTAATCGTTAGTTTTTATGATTTTTTGAAGGCCATTTTAAAGCGTTTTAAAATAGTAGCTCCCTTCTTTAAGGCATTCTACAGAAATGCATTAGTTTCGCCGACACAACATCAAATTATACAATATGTCTTTAGTAGTAGTAGGATCTATGGCTTTTGATGCCATTGAAACCCCTTTTGGGAAAAGTGATAAAATAATTGGCGGCGCAGGAACTTATATTGCCTGGTGTGCCTCAAATTATACAGCTGTAAAGCAAATTTCAGTGGTTGGAGGTGATTTTCCGGAATCGGAACTAACAGCACTAACCAATAGAAAAGTTGATTTAGAAGGTGTTCAAATTAAAAAAGACGAGAAAACTTTTTTTTGGAGTGGCCGCTATCATTTAGATATGAATTCGCGTGATACTTTAGAAACACAGTTGAATGTTTTAGAAAATTTTCAACCGATTGTTCCTGAAAGCTATCAAGATTGCGAGTTTTTAATGTTGGGTAATTTAGCTCCTTCAGTTCAAAGAAGTGTGATTGAACAATTAAAAAACAGACCTAAGTTAATTATCATGGATACCATGAATTTCTGGATGGAAATTGCCATGGATGACTTGAAAAAAACCATTTCAATGGTGGATGTTTTAATGGTGAACGATAGCGAAGCACGCCAGTTAAGTGGTGAGTTTTCATTGGTAAAAGCCGCAAAATCCATCTTACAAATGGGTCCTAAATACTTGATTATTAAAAAAGGCGAACACGGAGCTTTATTGTTCCATGAAAACAAAGTTTTCTTTGCGCCAGCATTACCATTAGAAGAAGTGTTTGATCCAACAGGTGCGGGCGATACTTTTGCTGGTGGATTTATTGGTCATATTGCAAAAACAAAAGATATCTCTTTCAATAATATGAAAACAGCTATTATAGTTGGTTCTGCTATGGCTTCTTTTTGTGTTGAAAAATTTGGCACACAACGTTTGAGAGAAATTAATAAAGCAGATATTAATAGCAGAATTGCAGAGTTTGTACAACTTGTAAATTTTGATATTAACCTAGTTTAAAAGCGTGCATTGAAAAATATTTTTGGCATTCAAAAGGTTTCGCAATAGTTTCGCACCGCAATGATAATTTTAAAACATACAAAACGTACCAAGAAACCTCTCTAAAGGGAAGGTAGCTCAACGTTGTGTATGCTGAATATACTTAGAGGCCTTCCCAAACTGGGGAGGCCTTTTTTTTAGGCTCATCACAACAGATACAATTGTAGGTTTAGAATCAATTAATTAATCAATTTCCTAAAACAATCCCCAAATGGGGCGGAGGTTAAAAAATGAAAGTAGCCGTAGTAGGTGCCACTGGTTTAGTAGGTACTAAAATGTTGCAAGTATTAGCAGAACGTAATTTTCCAGTTACAGAAATTGTTCCTGTAGCATCTGAAAGATCAGTGGGTAAGGAAGTGGTTTTTAAAGGAAAATCGTATAAAGTAGTTAGCATGGAAGATGGTATTGCAGCGAAACCTGCTGTAGCAATTTTTTCTGCCGGTGGTAGTACTTCATTAGAGTGGGCACCAAAATTTGCAGCTGCTGGTATTAGAGTAATTGACAACTCATCTGCTTGGCGCATGGATCCTACTAAAAAATTAGTAGTGCCCGAAGTAAATGCGAATGTATTAACTGCAGAAGATTTTATTATTGCCAATCCTAATTGTTCTACCATTCAAATGGTGGTTGCATTACAGCCGCTACACCTAAAATATAAAATTAAACGTGTGGTAGTTAGCACTTACCAAAGTGTTACAGGCACTGGTAAAAAAGCAGTTGACCAACTATTTAATGAGCGCAAAGGAATTGAAGGCGAAATGGCTTATAAATATGCTATTGATTTAAATGTGATTCCACAAATTGATGTTTTCTTAGACAATGGTTACACCAAAGAAGAAATGAAAATGGTGAAAGAAACCAATAAAATTATGCAAGACGATAGTATTCGGGTAACCGCTACTACTGTTCGTATTCCTGTAGTAGGTGGTCATAGCGAAAGTGTGAATGTTGAATTTGAAAATGAATTCGATTTAGTTGAATTGACAAATGTTTTAAAAAATGCTCCAGGTATTATAGTTCAAAACGACGATGCCAATCAACTATATCCAATGCCTTTATGGGCGCACGAAAAAGACGAGGTATTTGTAGGTCGTTTGAGAAGAGACGAATCACAAGATAAAACTTTGAATATGTGGATCGTGAGCGATAATTTACGCAAAGGTGCTGCTACCAATGCTGTGCAGATTGCAGAATATTTACTAAGCAAAGGGTTATTATAATTTTTTTTGAGTAATTGGCTGTGTCATTTTTGATACAGCCAATTATTTACTTCACAAACAATCGGTTTCCGATAAAATCGAATCTATAGGAAAGGCATTTTTTAGTCTTCCAAAGCCCTATTTAAAAATACAATCAATGGTTGTAATGCTTCAAGGGCAATACTGATATTTTTTACTAATGATTGCTCGGTAAGTTCCTTGTCTGTTATTGGAGCAAAAGCTATCCAACTTTTTAATTTGATATACTCTATTGCAGGGTTGTCTTTTTCATATCCTTTGGGTTCACGGACAAGTGTCATACCTTCAGATTTATCTAAATCGTTATACTGTGTTTTAAATTTTTTGTTAGATAAAATTTTATGAAACTCCGTCCAGTTATAGTCTATTTCTTGACGAACTTTTTTTAATTTATCTGGTTCGGCCATATATAATCCACCTCCTACAAAACTATTGCCACCTGGTTCAAAATGAAAATAGTAACCTGCCGTAAATGATTTTTTCCCGCCACTATTTATGCTTGCACCCATATTGGTTTTATAAGGTGCTTTGTTTTTGCTAAATCGAACATCTCTATTAATTCTAAAAATACATTCCTTGGCAGTTAGTGTTGCAATCGATGCGTCTTTAGCCGTATGCTTTTGAATAATTTGATCGATTAGTTGTATGAAATCTAATTTAACAGTTTCGTAATTTTTTCTATTGATATCAAACCACTCTTTTGAGTTATTTTTTTTCAATTGTTTTAAAAATTGCAAAGAGTTTGCTTGTAGCATAGTATCAATTATTTTGTTCAATAAGTTGTAAAAATTCTACTTCAGAAATAATTTTAATGGCATTAATTTTTTTTGCTTTTTCTAGTTTGCTACCAGCATCTTCTCCCACAATTAGGTAGTTTAATTTGCTACTAACACCGGTAACAATTTTTCCGCCATTAGCTTCCACCATGGCTTCTGCGTCTGATCTTTTTAGTTGTGCTAGTGTTCCTGTAAAAAGAAAGGTTTGACCTCCTAAACTATCTTTTCCGGTACTTTCTTTTTTTATATTTTTTAACTGCAAACCAAGTTGCTCTAATGCTTGCAGCATTTTTATATTCTGTTCGTTTTGAAAAAACTCGTGAATGCTTTTTGCAACTTTTACGCCAACATCTTCTAGAATTAATAAGTCTTCTTCTGTTTTTGAAATAAAATCAAAAATATTTTCAACTGCATTCGCCAATGTTTTGGCAGTAGTTTCTCCTACAAAGCGAATGCCCAAACCATAAATTAATCGGTGTAAAGGTTGTTGCTTTGATCCTTCAATGGCGGCTTGTAAATTATCAATACTTTTCTTTCCAAATCCTTCAATGGTTCCAATGGTTTCAAAAGGCAATTGATAAATACCTGGAATATCTTTTAGTATACCAAGTTCATAAAACTTGCGAACATTTGCATCGCCAAAACTTTTAATATCCATTGCATCTTTGCTTACAAAATGGATCATCTTTTCTACTACTTGTGCCTCACATTCTATATTAATACAGCGCCATACAGCTTCTGTTTCTTCTTTAAATAATTGGCTATCACAAACCGGACAAGTTTTTGGAAATTCAATATTAGTTTCAGCACCTGTTCGTAGTTCTGTTAATGACTTAACAATTTGTGGAATAACATCACCAGCTCTTTCAATTAAAACATGGTCACCAATTTTTAAATCTTTCTCTCGAATATATTCTTCGTTATGTGCTGAAATACTTGATACTGTTACTCCCCCTAAAAAAACGGGATCTAATTTTGCAACTGGTGTTACAGCCCCTGTTCTGCCCACTTGAAATTCTACAGAACGCAGTTGCGTAGTAGCTTGCCTTGCTTTAAATTTAAAAGCAATAGCCCAACGTGGATGGTGCGAAGTCATTCCTAGCTGTTCTTGCATAGCTAGTTCATTGATTTTTACAACCATGCCGTCTATTTCATAAGGAAGGTTATCTCTTTTGGCTTCAAATTCTGCGCAATATTCAATCACTGGTTGAATGCTATCTACTACTTTTTTTTCTTTTTGTGGGCTTCTAAAACCTAGGTCCCATAATAGTTGTAGCGATCCTGCATGCGTAGATAATTCTTTAACAGGCTGCCCATTTTTTGAAGTATAAAAACTTACATGGTATAAAAATGCATCTAAATTTCTTTGTGCTACTTCTTTTGGATCCTTCATGCGCAAACTGCCACTGGCTGCATTTCTAGGATTTGCTAATGGCGCTAATCCTTGTGCAGTAAGTGTTTCATTGTATTGGTGGAAGGCTTGCTTATTCATAATAATCTCGCCCCTAATTTCTATTTGTTGTATGCCATAGTTCGAAAACTTTGCTTTTAAAGGGATTGATCGAATCTGTTTGATATTATTGGTAATATCTTCTCCTGCTACTCCATCGCCCCTTGTAATTCCACGAACCAATAAATCATTTTCATAAATCAGCGAAATGCTAGCTCCGTCAAATTTGGGTTCTATGCAATAAATGATTTGTTCTTGGTTACTTAGTTCCCTTGCCTTTCTATCAAAATCTAATAAATCAGTTGCATTGTAACTATTGTCTAAACTCAACATAGGAACCAAATGTGGCACTGTTTGAAAACTTTGGTTCAAACTATTGCCCACGCGTTGCGTAGGAGAGTCTATCGTTATCCAATGGGGGTGTGCTGCTTCAATCTGTTGAAGTTGTTGGTACAATTGGTCGTACTCATAATCTGCAATGAATGGCTCATTCAGTACATAATAGCGGTACTCATGAAATTGCAGTAGTTCTTTTAGCTGCTCTACCTGTTCTATTGTAGCATTTGCGTTTAGAGGCAATGCTAATAGTTGCTTGGTAAATGTTTGTAAAGACTGCGTTTGGCTAATAGAATACATGCAAATTAATTGGGCGATAAAGTTAAGTGCTAGATTGGATTAGAACAGCCTTACTATGTAAAAGTTACACATTATCTGATAATTTAGTAACTTGACCCCCGATTGTACAAAATAGCGATTGCTTTTTAACTTTTGTGACCATGAAAAAAAATTATCTAGAAAAAAATAAGCCCGAGCACCTAATAAAGGATGCCAAAGTTTTGGTGGAGCAATACCCCAAAGTGCCCTTAACTGTTGACTGTGTGATTTTTGGTTTTGAAGAAAACAAGTTGAAAGTACTGGTTATTAAGAGTGATTTGGAATATTACAAAGAGCATTACTCTCTTTTGGGCGATATTGTTAAAGACAACGAAGAGTTAGACGAAGCAGCTTATCGTATTTTAAAGGAGCGTACAGGCATGAACGATGTATTTTTAGACCAAGTACGTGCTTTTAGCCATCCCAATAGACATCCAGGAGGCAGAGTTATTACAGTTGCTTATTGTTCCTTATTAAATATTAACCACCATCAGCTTAAAATTCACGACAATGACCTTAACTGGCATAGTTTGTCTGATTTGGCTGAAATGGCGTTTGACCACAAAGAAATTGTGGATGGATGTTATGCCTGGCTTCAAAAAAGAATTCAAGAACATCCACTAGGTTTCAATTTGCTCCCGGTTAAGTTTTCGTTGCGGGAATTGCAAAATTTATACGAAGCTATTTTGGCTGTAAGCCTTGATAGGAGGAACTTTCGTAAAAAATTTGCCTCAATGGACTTGCTTATAGACATTGATGAAATGGAGCAAGATGTGCCCCATCGGCCAGGAAAATTATACAAATTCAACTTCGAGAAGTACGAAAAAAGTAAACGTAAATGGATAGGGATTGATTTTTAGATGGTTAGAGCCACTAAAGACCTTTTCTAATTAATAACGCTGCACGAAAAGGGAAGAGAAAAAAAATTTCTTTTTTGTGTAAAAAATACACAACTTTGTGCTTAATGTGTTAATTCAACACATTAAGCACGCAAACGATTGCGAACAAATTGCCTCATGAATAGAATCTGCTTAATACTGCTATTGCTTTGCTGTACATTTTACAGTCATGCGCAGCTATTAAGTTCAACACCAGATTTTATTCTCGAAACATCTAATAGTATTGATATTGTTGCAGATGCAACTAAAGGGAATGCAGGCATTAAAGACTATGTAAATACCACAGATATTTATGTGCATATTGGGTGTATCACTTCTTTAAGTACAAGTTCATCCGATTGGAAATATTCGAAGTTTACTTGGGGCACTACCAATGTATTGGCACAGTGTACTTACTTGGGAAATAACAAATGGAAATACAACATTGCTGGTGGATTGCGCACCTATTTTGGCATTACCAATACCGCCGAGAAAATTTTAAAAATCGCTATTTTATTTAGATTTGGAAATGGTAATGCTAAACTTACCAATGCAGACGGCTCTGATATGTTCTTGCCGGTGTATGATAATGGGAATGCAATTAAAATTACAGATCCTTTAAAACAGCCAACCTTTATTTCAATTCCAGAAAACATTACAAAAACAATTGGTAACTCAGTTGCTATAACTGCAAAAGCTGCAGCAGCAGCAGATTTAAAATTATATTTTAATGGTACGCAAATAGCAGCTCAAACAGCTGCAACAACTATTACAAGTGCTGCAACTATTTTAGTTAGCGGCAATCAAAGTATTGTTGCGGAGTCGGTTCTAGGTAGTTCTACACTTAGAGATACTGTGAATTTTTTTGTAGCCAGTAATACAGTAATTGCGGCAGTTCCAACAGGGGTGAAGCAAGGAATTAATTACGAACCTGGCGATACATCTGTAACACTTGTGTTGTATGCGCCACTTAAGTCAAGGGTTTCTGTGGTAGGTGATTTTAATAATTGGGTAGAAGGATCTAAATACCAAATGAATCAAACTCCAGACGGAAATACTTACTGGGTGCGCATTACAGGACTAACACCTGCTACAGAATATAGTTATCAATATATAGTGGATGGTAGTTTAAAAATTGCAGACTATAACACTGAAAAAATCTTAGATCCATCGAACGACCAATATATTTCAGCAACAACTTATCCAAATTTAAAAGCCTATCCTGCAGGTAAAACAACGGGCATTGTAAGCGTATTACAAACTGCAAAAACTGCTTTCAATTGGCAAGTGGCTAATTTTACCAGACCCGACAAAAGGAACTTAGTTATCTACGAATTATTAATTCGTGATTTTGTTGCAACTCAAAATTTTCAAACAATAAAAGATACATTAACCTATTTAAAAAGACTAGGTATTAATGCAATTGAATTAATGCCCTTCAATGAATTTGAAGGCAATAATAGTTGGGGATATAATACGAGTTTTTATTTCGCTCCAGATAAAGCCTATGGTACCGAAACAGCTATTCGCCAATTTGTTGATGAGTGCCACAAACAAGGTATTGCAGTGATTATGGATATGGTAATGAACCATTCATTTGGTCAATCACCAATGGTGCAATTATATTGGGATGCAGCAAATAGTAGACCCGCTGCAAATAGTCCTTGGTTTAATCCTATTGCAAAGCATCCGTATAATGTTGGGTACGATTTTAACCACGAATCACAAGACACCAAAGACTTTACAGATCGCGTGATGGAGCACTGGTTAACCAAATATAAAATCGATGGATTTCGTTGGGATTTATCGAAAGGATTTACACAAGTTGATAATTTAAATAATGTAACTGCTTGGGGTAATTATGATGCAAGTCGTGTAGCTATTTGGAAAAGAATTTACGACAAAGAGCAATTATTATCTACCAATGCCTATTGTATACTAGAGCATTTTGCAGGCAATCAAGAAGAGATTGAATTGTCTAATTATGGTATGTTATTATGGGGGAATTCTAATTATGCTTTTAACCAAGCAACCATGGGTTATAATAGTGGTTCAGATTTTCAATCAACTGTTTTTAATAGTAACCAACGTGGATGGACAAAACCTCATTTAGTTGGATACATGGAAAGCCACGACGAAGAAAGATTGGCCTATAAAAACACGGCTTATGGAAATGCTAGTGGTTCTTACAATACTAGAGATTTAGCTACTTCACTTAAGCGCAATGAAATGGCTGCTGCATTTTGGGCAATGATTCCTGGTCCTAAAATGCTATGGCAGTTTGGTGAATTGGGTTATGATTATGCTATTAATACTTGTAGCGATGGTGTTACAATAGACATAGTTAATTGCAGATTAAGTTCAAAGCCAATTCGCTGGGATTTTTATTCAAACGCAAGTCGTTTGTCGCTTTATAATATTTACAAACAATTATTTGCTTTAAAACTTCGTCCAAATTATTTAAGCACATTCACTACTACTAATTCAACCTATGATTTTGTAAGCAATCAAAAATGGCTGAAGCTTACTACCGATAGTTTGAATGTTGTTGTGATAGGAAATTTTGATGTTGTAGCTGGTAATGTGAGTGTTGCATTTCCTAATACTGGCACTTGGTATAGTTATTTAACAGGAAGCACACGCAATGCAACAGGTGCTATTGAAACGATCAGTTTACAACCGGGTGAATATTATGTATACACCAATAAAGATGTACGCAATTTAATTACTACTGCACTATTTCCTGTTACAGATATCAATTTGCAAATGCCCTTAAGTATTTTACCAAATCCTGTAATTCAAAACGCTACTATTCGTTACGATTTACCTGAGAGCGGATTGGTGTCTATTCAAATTCGCAGCATTGACGGAAAAAATAATCAATCAGTATTCAATGGATACCAAGCCAAAGGTTTGCATTCAATGAATTTGTATAATAATACAACAAGCGTTAAGCAATTTTCTACTGGTGCATACCTGCTTCAGTTGCTAGTTAACGGAAAACAAAAAATTGAAAAATTTATCATTGAAAAATAAAATCCTATGAAAATAAAAAACCAAGTTCTATTTAAATATCCAGCACCTGGATGAATTTAAAAAATCCAAAACAAAAATTATCATTAACAATTTTATCTATAAAAAACCACAATTTATGAACATTAAACGATTGCTTTTTGCCTTTGTTGTTGTGATGCTCGCATTTGCTTTGCCAGCATTAGCGCAAGACAAAGTGGTTACCGGAAAGGTAACAGACTCAAAAGACGGATCTGCAATTGCAGGGATATCTGTTTTAGTGAAAGGAACAACCATAGGAGTATCTACTGATGCAACTGGTGCTTTTTCTATTAAGGTTCCTGCTTCGGCTAAAACCTTGGTATTTACATCAGTTAACTATGGTACAAAAGAAATGACAATTGTAGGTGGAAGCTTACAAGTGGCATTAGACCAAACCAATACTACTTTAAATGATGTAGTAGTAATTGGATATGGTTCTGTTCGTAAAAAAGATTTAACTGGATCTGTAACCACTATTGGTTCTAAAGATTTTGTAAAAGGAGCTATTACAAGTCCTGAACAATTAATTACTGGTAAGGTGGCTGGTGTGGCTATCACTTCTAATGGTGGTGCTCCAGGATCTGGAAGTACTATTCGTATTCGTGGTGGTTCTTCTTTAAGCGCTAGTAATGATCCTTTGATTGTATTAGATGGTATGCCATTAAGTAATAGTGGTATTTCTGGTGTTGCTAGTCCACTAAGCATGATCAATCCAAATGATATTGAAACATTTACTATTTTAAAAGATGCATCAGCTACAGCCATTTATGGTTCAAGAGCATCTAACGGTGTTATTTTAATTACCACTAAAAAAGGAAAAAAAGGTAAACCAACTTATAGCTTTAGTAGTCAATTATCTGCAGCAACAATTGCTAAAAAAGCAGATATTTTAACTGCCGACCAAGTTAGAGCGGTTGTTTTGGCAAATGCTAATGCTACCATCATTGCAAAAATGGGAACTGCTAATACCGATTGGCAAAACCAAATTTATCAAACCGCAATTGGTTCAGATAATAACCTAAGTGTTGCAGGTAGTATTAAAAATATTCCTTACCGTTTGTCGGCTGGATATTTAAATCAAAATGGAATTTTAAAAACAGGAAACTTAGAGCGTACTTCTTTAGGACTATCACTAAGCCCTACTTTAATGAATAACCATTTAAAGATTGATATTAATTTAAAAGGAACTTCAAGCAAGAGCCGTTTTGCTAACCAAGGCGCTATTGGTTCTGCTGTATTTTTTGATCCTACACAACCTGTTTATTCTAGCAGCGCAAGATATGGTGGTTATTGGGAGTGGTTAAATGCCAACAACATTGCTAGCACAGGTTTAGAAACATTGGCTCCTAGAAATCCATTAGGACAATTAATGCAAAGAGATGATAGAAGTGATGTGCAAAGAAGCATTGGTAATGCAGTGGTTGATTACAAATTACATTTCTTACCAGATGTTCATGCGGTATTAAATGTTGGTTATGATATTTCTCAAGGAACTGGAACTGTTATTGTGAATGATAGTGCTGCCGGTAGTTATAGAAGATTCAAAGATGCAAGTAGTGTATTTCATGGCGGACAAAATACACAATACAAACAAACCAAAACCAATACTTATTTGAACTTCTATTTAAACTATGCCAAAGATCTTACATCAATGGATAGTCGTATTGAAGCAATTGCAGGTTATGAGTACCAAGATTACAAATCAAGAAACAATAACTACGCAGATTTAACATACGATAAAACTGTAGTTAGCACCCCTAACTATGCTTTTGACGAACCTGAAAATGCATTGATTTCATTTTTAGGAAGGGTAAACTTTACCTATAAAAATGCGTATGTATTAACTGCTTCGGTTCGTAGAGATGGTTCATCTAAATTTAATCCAGATAATCGCTATGGTGTATTTCCTTCAGCAGCATTTGCTTGGAAAATTAAAAATGCAAGTTTCTTAAAAAATGTAGATGCTGTATCTGATATGAAATTAAGAATTGGATATGGTGTAACTGGTCAACAAGACGGAATTGGTAACTACGATTATATTTCTTACTATAATTTAGGTAGCGCAACTGCTAGCTATCAATTAGGTAATACGTATTATCAAATGTACCGTCCGGGTGGCTATTACTTTAATAGAAAATGGGAGCAAACAGCTACTAAAAATATTGCCTTGGATTATGGCTTCTCAAACAACCGTATTACAGGTAGTATAGAATATTACGATAAAACAACTTCTGATTTGTTGAACGAAATTAATCAACCAGCTGGTACCAATTTCTCAAACAAAATTGTAGCGAATGTTGGTAGCATGCAAAATAAAGGTGTTGAGTTTACAATCAACTACCAATTAATTCGTTCTAAGAATACAACTTGGGATATTGCTTTTAACGCAACTTACAACGAAAACAAAATTACCAAACTAACTATCTCAGACGATCCTACTTATGCAGGTGCTCGTTATGGTGGCATCTCTGGAGGTACCGGTAATACTATCTTGATTAATTCTGTAGGATATAATCGCGGATCTTTCTTTGCATTCAGACAAGTCTACGATCCTAAAACAGGTAAACCAATTGATAATTTATTTGATGATGCCAATAGAGATGGTGTGATTAATGAAAAAGATTTGTATCAATACAAAGGATCAGATCCTACCATGTTCTTTGGATTTAGCACCAACCTAACTTACAAAAAATGGAATGCAGGAATGGTATTAAGAGCAAATGTTGGCAACTATTTATATAATAATGTTGCTTCAAGTTCTGGTACAATTCGTAATATCATCAATCCACTTGGTTATGCCAATAATGGATCTGCCGATTTATTGTATACCAATTTTAGTGGTAATGGTACCAACTATTATTTGTCTGATTATTATATTCAGAACGCTTCTTTCTTAAGAATGGATAATCTTTCATTTGGCTATAACGCAGGAAAAGTTTTTAATAACAAAGCAAATCTTCGTTTTACTGCCAATGTTCAAAATGTATTTGTAATTACTAAATACAAAGGATTAGATCCAGAAATGAATGGCGGTATTGATAACAATTTTTATCCAAGACCTAGAACAATAGTGTTTGGTTTAAATCTTGATTTTTAATCTTAATACAAGTAATAACATAAAAAAATAATTATGAAAAAGAATATTTTTAAAATCGTTATAACTGCGGCCTTATTTGTGAGTGGCTTTGCATCTTGTACTAAGAAGTTAGACCTTCTTCCTACAAATGATATTACAGCTACCCAAGTATATAGTACGCCTACCGGTTATAAACAAGCATTTGCCAAAGTATATGGCAGCTTTGCTTTAACAGGCAATCAAGGTCCTGCAGGAAATGGAGACATTCAAGGGATCGACGAAGGAACATCCGATTTTTTACGTTTGTTCTGGAAAGCACAAGAATTAAGTACCGACGAAGCAGTTGTTTCTTGGGGTGATCCTGGAATTCAGGATTTTCACAACATGAACTGGTCTTCAAGTAATCCAATGTTAACTGGATTATACTATCGTGCTTACTATCAAATTACTTTGTGTAACGACTTCATCAACCAAGCTTCTGATGCTAATTTGGCCTCAAGAGGAATTACTGGTGCTGATGCTGATGCAATTAAAGTATATAGAACTGAAGCTAGATTTTTAAGAGCTTACCAATACTGGGTAATCATGGACGTATTTGGTACTGGTCCTTTTGCAACTGAAAAAGATGCACTAGGTTCTGTTATGCCAGAACAAGCAAGTAGAACGCAATTGTTTACGTATGTTGAATCTGAATTAAAAGCCATTGAAACACTTTTAGTAGATGCTAAGAAAAACGAGTACGGTCGTGCAGACAAAGCTGCTGCATGGTCTTTGTTGTCTCGTATTTATTTAAATGCAGGTGTGTATACTGGTACGCCAAAATGGACTGAAGCAGCAACTTATGCTAAAAAAGTAATTGACGCTGGTTATGCTTTAATTCCAAATTATACGCAACTAATGTTAGCGGATAATAATTTAAATACTAGTGAGTTTATTTTAACCATTAATTTCGATGGATTAAAAACGCAGAACTGGGGTGGTACTACTTTTTTAACACACGCAGCTATTGGCGGATCAATGTCTGCATCAAGTTTTGGAGTTGATGGTGGATGGGGTGGTATTCGTACAACAAAAAATATTCCTGCATTATTCCCAGACGTTACAGGAGCTACCGATAAACGTTCGCAGTTTTATACTTCAGGACAAAATTTAGAAATTTCTGACCTTACATCTTTTACAGATGGTTATGCAATTACTAAGTATAAAAATCTAACTAGAACTGGCGCTGCTGGTTCAAGTTTAACTTTCCCTGATGTTGACTTTCCATTGTTTCGTTTAGCAGAACAGTACTTAATTTATGCAGAAGCCGCTACTCGTGGTGGCGGAGATGCAACAGTTGCATTAGGATATATTAATAACCTACGCACGCGTGCTTATGGAAATGCTACTGGAAATATTACAGCTGCTCAATTAACAACCGACTTTATTTTAGATGAGCGCGGACGTGAATTGTATTGGGAAGGTTTTAGAAGAACTGATTTAGTTCGTTATAACAAATTTGTTGAATCTACTTATCTATGGCCATGGAAAGGCGGCGTTAAAAGCGGCACTTCTGTTAGTTCATTTAGAAAAGTATATCCAATACCTTCTTCTGATATTTCATCAAACGTGAAATTGGTTCAGAATCCAGGATATTAATAATAGTAGCAGAAAGAATTTAAACCTTCTTTCTGCTTAATAAAAATTAACTCAATAAAATAATTGTTATGAAATCAATCATCTCAAAAATATTTTTCATAAGCGCCGCGGCTTTACTATTCGGCTCTTGTAAAAAAGATGAAGCACAGCAAATATTTGCAGGTGGTAAAGCGCCTGTTCTTAGCGCTTCTGTATCAGGCACCATTCCATTGTCTTTTGCAGTGGAAGACCAACTAGGTGTAAACTTTACATGGACAAATCCAAATTATCAATTTGGAAATGGCATCAGTTCTCAAGATGTTACTTATGCTATGGAAATTGACAAATCGGGCAATAATTTTGCAGGCGCAAATAAAGTAACTATTTCTATTGCAAAAGATTTGGGAATAGTATATACGCAAAAGCAATTTAATATTGTGTTGAGTGCGTTGAAATTTACAATTGGTGTAGCATCAAGTATTGATGTACGTATTGTTGCAAGCATCAATAATGTAGAAGCTACTAAACTCACTTCAAATACCTTAGTTTTTTCTGTAACAACCTATAATCCTCCTCCAAAAGTAGCAGTACCAGCAGGTGGCGTTTTGTACTTGGTGGGTAGTGCAACTGCAGGTGGATGGACAAATCCTGTTCCGGTTCCAACACAACAATTTACCAAAGTAAGTACCACACTTTACACCATCACAGCAACATTAACTGGTGGACAAGAATACTTGTTCTTGCCTTTGAATGGCGATTGGGGTCATAAGTTTGCTTGTAACAAAACGACTGCTCCTCCTTCAGGAGAAACAGGCGGTGTTTTTGGCTATGATTTTGGTGATAATTTCCCTGGACCAGCAGCTAATGGAAAATATAAGATAGATGTTGATTTCCAAAGCGGAACTTATACAGTAACTAAACAATAATTTTTTAAAAGATAGAATTGATACTTAGTTATGAATTCATCCAACTAAAAAAACACTTATGAAATATTTATTAAAAATTAGCTTGTTTACTGTAATGCTTGCAACAGTATTCACGGCTTGTAAAAAAGTCGACAATTTGCCGTTCTATGCAAACGGTACTGCCGTAGTATTAACTGGCTCATCGGCTAATATTACTCCAACACCAAGCGACTCAAGTAAAGTGGTTGCAACATTTTCTTGGACAAATCCTAATTATGCAACAGATTCAAATACTCAAAAATTTATTTTAGAGATTGATTCTACTGGACGTAATTTTTCTAAAGAAACTGTGAGTATTGTTATTGGTAAACCTAGTATCTCTTTTACTGGTCAACAATTAAACAATATTTTAGCAGCATTTGGTTTTGCTGCAGGCCAAACTTTTTCATTCGATATTAGGGTTACTTCTTCTTATGGTAACAATAACGAACAATTGAAATCGAATGTGCTTTCGGTTAAAATATCTTCTTATTTAGTACCAATTACCCTAGTGCCGTCTTCTACAGCAGACCTAACATTGTTGGTGTCTAATGCTAGTAATAAAGCCATTTCATTCAACTGGAATGAAAGTGCTTATGGAACTAATGTGATTAACTATGCTTTACAAATGGATGTAGCTGGCAATAACTTTGCTACTCCACAAGTACTAAAAACTGGTACTACTTTAAATTCTAGTATTACAGTGAATGACTTAAATTCCTTGGCAATTGCCGCAGGAATTATTGGTGGTTCAACAAAATCAATGGAGTTTAGGGTGGTAAGTTATTTGGGAACAACTTATGCAACCAAAATGGTTACTTCAAATGTGGTAAGTGTTAAACTAACTACGTTTACCCCAGTACCACCGGCATTGTATATTGTAGGTGATGCAACTGATGGCGGATGGAGCAATCCAGTTCCTTTGCCTTCTCAACAGTTTTCTAGAATTGACGCGGTTTCTTATGGGATAGTAGTTAAATTAACTGCAGGGAAATCTTATTTATTATTGCCTTTAAATGGAGATTGGGGTCATAAATATGGCGGTGCAAGTGCAACAGGTGGTGCTTTATTAACTGATAATGCAGTGCCAGGATCTAACACACCAGCTCCTGCAACTACTGGAATGTATCAAATAGTTGTCAACTTCCAAACAGGCACTTACACAGTTACGCCATTTACTAATACCATCCCTACTGCTTTATTCATTGTAGGTGATGCAACCGATGGTGGATGGGCTAATCCAGTGCCAGTTCCTTCTCAACAATTTACCAAAATTGATGGTGCATCTTTTGGTGCAGTTGTGAAATTAACTACTGGAAAATCTTATTTATTCTTGCCTGTAAACGGAGATTGGAGCAAAAAGTTTGGTGGTGCTAGTGCAACAGGTGGTGCTTTATTAGCTGATGGCGCAGTGCCAGGATCTAACACACCAGCGCCTTCTGCAACTGGTTACTATCAAATTATTGTGAACTTCCAAACAAATACATACACTGTAACGCCTTATTTAGGACCAGTGCCTCCTCCAAGCAATTTATATATTGTAGGTGATGCAACTGCAGGTGGATGGACAAATCCAGTTCCAACGCCTGCACAACAATTTACGCGTATTAGTTTAACTGACTTTCAGTTGACTATTCCATTAACTGCTGGAAAGGGGTATGTGTTTTTACCTTTAAATGGCGATTGGTCGAAAAAATTTGGGGGAACTAGTGCAACTGGTGGAACCATTTTAGCTGATGGTGCAGTACCAAGCTCAAATACACCATCACCTGCTGTGACTGGAACTTATTTGATTGATGTGAATTTCTTAACCGGACAGTATACGCTTACAAAACAATAATTTAAATATTGTATCGCTTTAAAACGGTACTAATTCTAATCAGTAAACGGTAGTAGGGTTATCCTACTACCGTTTGTTTTTTAATTGGCCACAAGCATTTTTAAAACATTGCTTACATTGCATAAATAACTATTTGATATGCTGTATTCAATGACCGGTTACGGAAGGGCTGAACAAACCATTAATGGGAAAACATTTTTGGTTGAAATCAAGTCATTAAATGGCAAACAGTTCGATTTAAGGTTGAATATTCCATCGCTTTTAAAACCATTTGAATTTGAAGTTCGCAATCTGTTAAGCGAAGGATTACAAAGAGGCAGTGTTGAATGTATTATTACACTCAAACAAAATGGTGCTAGTAAGCCTATTTCTATCAATACCGATTTAGCAAAAGCTTATTACCATTCTGTTGCAGAATTAGCAGCAGAATTGCATATTGAAACGGGCGATATTTTAAGCACTATTTTAAAATTACCAGATGTAGTTACTAGCTCAACAGAAATATTAACCGATGATGAATGGAAGGGATTTGCATTGGTATTAAAAGAAGCTATTGGACTATTGAATGCGCATCGCATAGACGAGGGTAAATCATTAGAGGACGACTTATTGTTGCGTTTAAAAAATATAGAAGAGCAGCAAGCATTAATTGTAACGCTTGAGCCGCAACGCCGATTACGCATACGGGAAGGTCTTTTGAAATTGTTGGAAGAAAATGTTGGCAAAGAAAACTACGACCCCAATAGACTCGAACAAGAATTGATTTACTATATTGAAAAAATTGATATTAGTGAAGAGCAGGTTCGATTAAATAATCATTGCAAATATTTTAGAGATATTTTACAAGAAAAGGAACCAAGCAAGGGTAAAAAACTATCTTTTATTTTGCAAGAATTCGGACGAGAAATTAATACCACGGGTTCAAAAGCTAATGACGCTGCTATGCAAAAAGCAGTCATTCTAATGAAAGATGAATTAGAAAAAGCAAAAGAACAAATATTAAATGTTTTGTAAAATTGCGCCAATTGTATCTTTATAAAAATTCCAGGTAGGTGAAAAATATTTTTTATACTATTTTTTTAATTTGCTGCTGCTGGTCTTGCAACAGCTTAGATGTTTTTGAAAAGAATGTTTTCTTTCCTAAACATGAGTGGGTATCTAATAATCAACCTAGTTTTGAATTTCAAATAGTTGATACTACAACCAGTTACCATATTTATGTAGTTATTCGCCACGAAGATGCTTTTCGTTATAAAAATCTTTGGTTAAATATTGCCACACAAGCGCCTAATGATAAGCCAATTGCACAGAAAGTAAATTTGGTATTGGCCAATAATGCCAACGGTTGGCTAGGCACAGGAATGGATGATGTATTTGATCATCGCATTAGAATTACCCAATCTCCTATCCATTTAAAAAAAGGAATCTATCGTTTTACGCTGCAACAAATTATGCGTGAAGACCCTTTATTATACATGCTTAATGCAGGCATACGTGTAGAAAAAACAAAGCTATGATTGGCTTTCAAAAGAAAAAATTTGTACTAGTATCAGTTGTTTACTGGTTTTTATTATCCTATATGTTGGCTGCTTTACTATGGTGGTTTATTGCGCTAGAAAAACAAAACAGACTAATTACCAATATTCGTTTAAGCGAGTTAAAAAAAGACGATATTTCCTATACGCTTAAAGTTGCAGTAGTTGAATCGGCAGCGAAAAGAAAAACCATACAATATATTGGAGAAGGCCTAACATTTTTAGGCTTAATCATGTTTGGTGCAGTATTTGTATTTAGAGCTACCCGCCGTCAAATTAGGTTATCGCACCAACAACAAAATTTCATGATGGCGGTAACACATGAATTAAAAACACCTATTGCCGTTACACAATTAAATTTAGAAACCTTACAAAAAAGGCAACTGGATGATGACACCAAACAAAAATTAATTAGCAATACACTTCAAGAAGCCAACAGATTAAATACGCTGTGTAATAATATTTTATTTGCTTCTCAACTAGATGCAGGCGTTTATTCAAAACATTTGCAAGAAATTAATTTTACCGATTTAATACATGGCTGTATAGACGATTTTAGAACGAGGTTTCCGCAGCGAAAAGTTGAAGAGAAAATTAATGAAGGTGTTTATTTACACGGCGAACCTTTATTACTTCAAATGTTAGCGAATAACCTAATAGACAACGCGTTTAAATATGCGCCCAAAGACCAGTCAATTTTGGTATCCATATCCGAAGCTGACAACCATATCCATTTCAGTGTTATAGACCAAGGTCAAGGGGTGCCAGATGCAGAAAAGAAAAATATTTTTGATAAGTTTTATAGAATTGGCAACGAAAATACGCGCCAAGCAAAAGGAACAGGGCTTGGTTTGTATTTGTGTAAAAAAATTGCAGAAAGCCATAAAGCAAACATTTCTGTGACAGATAATACTCCGCAAGGCAGTATTTTTACCGTATCATTCAAGCGCACATGAGTTTAGCAATAGCCAATATATTATTAGTTGAAGACGAAGAAAACTTGCACGAGACCCTTAAATTAAACCTCTTAATGGAAGGGTATTCTATCACTTCTGCTTTTGATGGAACGGCAGCTTTAAAAGCAATTGCCAATGAATATTTCGACCTCATTATTTTAGATATCATGCTGCCTGAAATTGATGGGATTAGTATTATTGAAACGGTCCGTGTAAATGCTAATGAAGTGCCCATTTTAATTTTAAGTGCAAAAAATTCTAGCGCAGATCGTGTATTAGGTTTAAAAAAAGGTGCAGACGACTATTTAACCAAGCCATTTAATTTAGAAGAGTTATTGCTACGTGTTGCGAAATTGATTGAAAAAAACAAAAAACTGCAAGTAAAAGATGCCATTGGAGATGTTTATGAATTTGGCAATAATAAAATAGATTTTAAGGCTCAAAATGCCCAATCTTGGAATGGCGCAACGCTTGATTTGAGTAAGAAAGAAGCAATGCTTTTAAAGCTACTAATTGAAAACAAAGGGGAGGTGGTTACCCGCGAAAAAATTTTACAAGTTGTTTGGGGCTATAATGTATATCCTACTACCCGTACGATCGACAACTTTATCTTAAACTTCCGAAAGTATTTCGAAGACGATAGCCGAAATCCCAAGTATTTTCATTCTGTTAGAGGTGTTGGCTATAAGTATACTAGTTAAATCTGCCTCAAAAAATACAATAAACACCAATAAATTGCGTTTGAAGAGTTCCAAATAGCTATTATGTCTGTTCAAACCATCATTGATTTTCTAGACCCTGTGAATATTGCTTTCTTATCTAATGACGAAGGATTTAAGGAAACTCAATTGGGCAAACATATTGCGGTTTACGACGAATTCTTTCCAGATATAAGCCATGCAGATATAGTATTGGTAGGATGTGGCGAAATGCGCGGTGCAGGCATAGAATTAACCAGCACAACTGCGCCAGACGCAATTAGGGCTGAATACTACAAGTTGTTTCATTGGCATACCGAAGTGAATGTAGCCGATATAGGAAATGTAAAATCTGGTGCTACACTAGAAGACACTTATGCCGCACTGCGGATGGTGGTAAGTGAATTAATGGCTCAGAAAAAAAAGGTGGTTATACTGGGTGGATCGCATGACCTCACGCAAGCGCAATACCAAGCATATGGTACAACCAATAGAATCATTGACGTTGCCTGTGTAGATGCAAGGATTGATTTAGATATGGATAGTGTTTTGCCCGCAGATAATTTTTTAGTAGAATTATTAACGGGGATTCCTAACTATTTAAAACACTATAGTCATATTGGATTTCAGAGTTATTTTATGCACCCCGAAATGCTAGAAACAATTGATAAATTAGGATTTGATTGTTATAGAGTAGGCAAGGTAAAAGAGCGATTAGAAGAAATGGAACCTGCTATTCGCAATAGTGAATTATTTAGTTTTGATATTGCTGCCATTCAAAATGCACACGCACCAGCCAATTATTTAACACCTAATGGGTTTAATGGAGAAGAAGCTTGTACACTCATGCAGTATGCAGGTATGAGTACCCAATGCGACACTATAGGCATCTACGGATATATTGCAGAACAAGATGTTCATTCACTTACCGCCAAGCAAATTTCACACATGCTATGGTATTTGATGGATGGAATATATAAGAGTAAACAAGAAGCCGAACTAGATAATCGTTCGGAGTTTAATGAATTTACCATGGCTTTTGCCGAAGTAGAAACTGTTTTTTTACAAAGCAAAAGAACGGGCAGATGGTGGATGCAATTGCACAATGGCAAATATGTTGCTTGTAGTTATACCGACTACCAAATAGCCTGCAATAATGATATTCCTGAACGCTGGTACCGTGCTATAGAACATAGCTAATCCTGCATTGAAATTTCTTAACTTGCTAATCATTGTAAATTAATTTTCATGCAACGAATTCAAGGACTAATCCTGATTTTTATTGTTTTTTTATTTGCTTGTAGCACAGTTAAAAAAACAAGTTCTTATAGTGTTCCATTAGCAGTAAATCCACAGACCGAATTATTGGCTGCACCAGATTTAGCGGGTGCCCATATTGGTTTTTCTGTTTATGATCCAACTACAAAAACATATCTCTATAATTACCAAGGTGACAAATATTTTATTCCTGCAAGTAATACCAAAATCATTACTTGCTATGCTGCTATGAAATATTTGGGGGATAGTTTAGTGGGCCTGCGCTATGTAAATAAAGGGAATGGAACTGTTGAAGTAGAAGCCAGTGGAGACCCTAGTTTTTTACATCCAGATTTTCAGTTTCAGCCGGTATATGATTTCTTAAAAAAACAAAACAGTATTTTACTAACCGATCAAAACTGGAAAGCAAAATCTTTAGGAATGGGTTGGGCCTGGGACGACTACGAAAGCGATTATATGGCCGAGCGAAGTATGTTACCTATTTATGGAAACGTAGTTCATTTTAATAAATCAAAACAGCCACAGCCAATACCTGCAATTTTTAATAGTGTACTGAGTAATGCAACAAAAATTACGAACGGATTATATGGCATTAAACGTCAGTTAAATGCCAATCAATTTAGTGCTGTGCCTTCAAAAAATGTATTTGCTGCAACAGATATTCCTTTTTATACTGGCGATAATAGTTTGCTCACTAATTTATTACAAGACACTTTAAAAAACAGTGTTCAGCTAGCGCATTTTACGCTAGAACGCTTGCCAGATGTACATCTTATTCATACACAACCTACAGATAGTTTATTGAAAATAATGATGCATCGAAGCGATAATTTTTTTGCTGAGCAAAGTTTGTTAATGGTCAGTAACCAATTATTAGGTGAAATGTCTTCTGGAAAAATTATTGATAGCTTGTTAAATTCAGATTTAAAAGATTTGCCGCAAAAACCAAAATGGGTTGATGGAAGTGGATTGAGTAGGTATAATTTATTTACACCGCAAGATTTTGTAGCCGTGTTATTAAAAATGAAAACAGCATTTGCTTGGGATAGAATCACCAATATTTTAGCTTCTGGCGGTAGCGGTACACTTGGCAATTATTACAAAAACATATCTGGAAAAATTTATGCAAAGACTGGGTCTTTAAGTAATAATGTGGCGCTTAGTGGCTATCTAGTAACCAAGTCTGGCAAAACATTAATATTCTCTGTACTTGTAAGTAATTATATGGGATCGGGTCCTTCCATTAGAAAAAATGTAGAAACATTTTTAACGCGTATTATTGAAAATCAATAATCTTTTTATCTTCAAACATCCTATATAAATAGTCTTTATTTCATCTTCAAATATCCTATTCAAATAGTTTTCATTCTATCTTCCAAACATTCTGTCTAAATAATCTTCTTTAAACTCTAAATAGGTAGGGCTACCTGTTGGCGTAATATTCGGGCTGCTGCAAGAAAATAATTCTTCCACCAACACCAACATTTCTTTTTGTGTTAATGCCTGTCCGGTTTTAATGGCTTGTTGACGAGACATGCATCGAACTAGTTTTTCGCGCTTGCTAAATTTAATATCATTACTAAAATGTTTGAACTGCTCAATTAATAATTCAATGGCATGTTTTTCATTGCCAGCTAATATATCTGCTGGAATTCCTTGAATTACAAAACGGTTATTACCCGCAGGAATTAATTGATAGCCAATAGCCAATAAATCTGGTAATAAATCATGCAATAGTGCCGCATCGGCGCCCGATAAATCGAGTTCTACCGGAAACAAACTTTGTTGTGTAGGCATCTGTTGCCCATGCGCTGCAAGGCTATACCGATCATACAATATTCTTTCGTGTGCCAATTGTTGGTGCACTAGAATAAAGCCATTATTGGTGGATGCAATTATATAACTATGGTGCAATTGCAATAAACTAGTATCAGGAATGATACTAAGCGTTTTTGACTGGTAATTTGGCGTAATAGATTGTTGCTTTGGAGTAGCATAATTTGCACCAATGCTTTCTTCTGCCGATTGATTCGAGTTGCCATCAAAAAAACTTTTCCAATGTTTTAATTCACTAGAATGAGAAGGCTCAATAAAATGCGCCTGATTTTTTTGTGTGAATGTTTTATACAAGCTCGACGAAACTGCTGCATCTTTTTTATCGGTTGTAAAAGGTTTGCTAACAGCGTCTAGCCCTTGAATTTCTGCGTTTAAAGTAAAGTCTAATGAAGGCGCAATACTAAACTGAGCGAGTGAATGTTTTACTGCTGCTTGAACAAAAGCATAAATAATTTTTTCATCCTCAAATTTAATTTCTTGTTTGGTAGGATGCACATTTATATCTACTTGCGATGGATCTAAATCAATGTATAAAACATAACTAGGAAAACTATCTTTTGCAATCATTTCGTTGAAAGCCGCATTCACTGCATGATTGAGGTAGGCGCTTTTTATAAAACGGTTGTTTACAAAAAAATATTGGTCACCCCTGGTTTTGCGTGCTGTTTCTGGCTTGCCCACAAATCCATAAATATTCATGTAATCTGTTTCTTCGTTTACACTTACTAATTTGGCATTGTATTGCGAGCCTAGTATTTGTACAATGCGTTGTTTTAAAGAACCCGCTTCTAAATGAAATACTTCTTGTCCATTACTGGTTAATGAAAAAAACACATTTGGAAATGCCATTGCCACTCGAATAAATTCGTCAACAATGTGTCGCATTTCAGCGGCATTGCTTTTTAAGAAATTTCTGCGTGCAGGAACATTGAAAAATAAATTTTTCATGCTAATGCTTGTACCAACTTGAAAAGCACAAGCTTCTTGTTTAATCACTGCACTATTTTCTATTTCAACAAATGTGCCCAAACTATCTTCTGCACGTTTTGATTTTAATTCTACTTGAGCAACTGCTGCAATAGATGCCAGTGCCTCTCCTCTAAAACCCATTGTTTTAATACTAAACAGATCCTCGATGTTTTTTATTTTACTAGTAGCATGTCTTTCAAAAGACATTTTTGCATCGGCTTCACTCATTCCCTTGCCATTGTCAATTACTTGAACCAAGGCCTTTCCCGCATCTGTTATAAATAGTTTCACTTCTGTGGCACCGGCATCTACTGAATTTTCCAATAATTCCTTTACCGCACTAGCTGGCCGCTGAATCACTTCGCCGGCTGCTATTTGGTTAGCAATATTGTCTGGTAGTAAATGAATGATATTGTCCACTCCGCTTATAATTTGATAAAGTTTGTAAAAATAGCATTATCCCTGTATCTACACGGCTATGTTCCACTAAATTTGCCATTCAATTTTAGAAATATGCTATTGAGTGCAGATATTAAAAAATTAGCCCGTCATTTTGTACCGGAAAATTATACAGTTACCACCTGGGAGAGCCTTGAACCCTTTTTTAAGAATTTGGTAGACCGAGCCATTGAATCGCCAGCCGACTTGGAACAATGGTTAAAAGACATGAGTGAAATGGAAGCAGTAGTTAGTGAAGACGCTTGCTGGCGCCAGATTAAAATGACCTGCGATACCACCGATGAATCATTAGAAGCTGCGTTTACCTATTTCTGTATGGAAATTCAGCCACAATTGCAGCCCTATGCCGATTTGCTGAATAAAAAATTCATTCACTCGCCATTTACTAAGCAACTCGATCAAGCTAAATATTATACTTATTTGCGTAGTGTACAAAAAAGCATTGATCTTTTTAGAGAAGCAAATATTCCTTTGCAAGCAGAACTAAGTGTTATGCAGCAACAATATGGTGCTATTGCAGGCAAAATGACTGTTGAGGTTAATGGCCAAGAATACACTTTACAACAAGCAGCTAAATTCTTAGAAAGTGATGATAGGTCTTTGCGTGAAACTGTGTACAGAAAAATTCAGGATCGTCGTTTGCAAGACAAAGAATCCATGCACACGCTTTACTCGCAATTGATTCAAAAAAGAAACGAGTTAGCAAAGAATGCAGGATTTGAAAATTACCGCGATTATAAATTTGTGGAATTAGGCCGATTCGATTATACCAAGGAAGACTGTTTTCAATTTCACGAAGCAGTGAAATTGCATGTACTACCCTTGATTGAAAAAATCTACGCTAAGAAAAAACAAAAGCTACAATTAGATAAATTATATCCTTGGGATACCGAGGCAGAACCCGCAGGTATTGAACCATTAAAGCCTTTTACAGATGGCAATGATTTGTACGAAAAATCTGTGAAATGTTTTGAAGCCCTCAATCCTTTTTTTGCAGACTGTTTGCGCAAAATGAAAGAGCTAAAACATTTTGATTTAGAAAGTAGAAAAGGCAAAGCGCCAGGCGGATATAATTGTCCATTAACGGAATCTGGTGCACCATTTATTTTTATGAATGCTGCCGGACAAATGAGTGATGTGACTACCATGGTTCACGAAGGAGGACATGCCATTCATTCTTTTTTAGCACATGAACTTGAACTAAGTGCATTCAAAGAATATCCAATGGAAATTGCGGAGGTAGCAAGTATGTCAATGGAATTATTTAGCATGAATCATTGGGATGCATTTTTTAATAATGCCAGTGATTTAAATCGCGCCAAAGAACACCAACTAGAAAGAACCATTACTATTTTTCCTTGGATTGCAATTATTGATAAATTCCAACATTGGGTGTATGAGCATCCACAACACAGCATTGAAGAGCGCACCAATACTTGGATGTCTATACTTAAAGAATTTTCTACTGAAAGCATTGACTACACAGGATTAGAAGCCTATCGAGAAATTGGTTGGCAACGTCAATTACATTTATTTGAAGTGCCATTTTATTATATTGAGTATGGCATTGCACAATTAGGTGCTATTGGTTTGTGGATGCAATACCAACAAAATCCAACAGCGGCATTGCAAAATTATATGCAAGCACTAAGTTTGGGTGGCACTAAAACTTTGCCAGAATTATACAAAGCAGCCGGATTAAAATTCGATCTTTCTCCTAATCATATAAAAACGTTAATGGAGTTTACTGCAAAAGAAATGGATAAATTGAATTAGAAAATATAAATCGTGTACATAAAAAAACTGCGTATCATTTATTTGATACGCAGTTTTTTTTATTAATTCGAATCGGTTTTACAACGACAGCTACTATTTAATTTTCATTATTGGTTGGCGGCGCATCTTGCGATGGTTGCTGCGGCGGTGCTTGTTGTTGTCTTGGTTGAATAGGTCTTTGATCTCTTTGAGGGCCACGGTTTTGATCGCGATTTTGTGGTGGTCTTTGTTGTTGACCGCGATTTTGTTGTTGACCACGATTTTGCTGAGGACCTCTTTGTTGATCGCGTTGTTGTCCTTGTTGTTGTGGTCCACGATTGTCGCGATTATCGGGTCTTCTATCATTTCCACGTTCTTGATCACGTCTGCGCCTATCGTTTTTCTCTAGTGTTTTCAAACTAATTTGACCTACTAAATCTGCAAATGCTGGTTCTACTTCTTTAGCTTTTCCACTCAAAATTTCCACCGCTTGTAATTCATCAACCCTTGTACCTGCTTGGTTTAAGCGTTTAATTTCTTTTACACGCGCAATGGTTAAAGGATAGTGTTTGTTATTGTTAGGAAGGACATACCACATTAAATTTTTGAAAATATCTTTCTTAATTAATTGTGCAGTGCCCATTGCCGTGTCGAGGTTGTCGGCATAGTCTGGAAACTGTTGCAGTGCATCTAAATAAGTATCTAATTCAAAATTCAAACAACATTTTAAACGACCACATTGGCCACTCAATTTGGTTTGATTGATGGATAAATTTTGGTATCGTGCTGCGGTAGTATTAACGCTTTTAAAATCGTTTAACCAAGTGCTACAACACAATTCTCTACCGCAACTACCAATACCGCCCACTTTAGCAGCTTCTTGTCTAATACCAATTTGGCGCATTTCAACTTTTAATTTGAAATCACCAGCAAATATTTTAATCAGTTCTCTAAAATCAACTCGATCATCGGCGGTATAAAAGAAAGTACCTTTTTTGCCATCGGCTTGAATTTCAATTTCACTCAGCTTCATTTGTATTTTTAATACACGGGCAGCTGCGCGACTTCGGGCAAGCATTTCTTGTTCGCGACTTTTACTAATATGATAGGTTTCAATATCACGATCAGTACTTCTGCGAAGAATTTTTTTGGTTTCTGGACTAAATTCTTCCACCCCTTTTTTCTTCATCTGTAAACGAACAAGTTCGCCGGTTAAGCTCACTTCGCCCACATCGTATCCACCCACACCTTCTACAGAAACATAGTCGCCTTTTTCAAAATATTGGTTGGTCGTATTTCTAAAGAACTCTTTTCTGCTTCCTTTTTTAAAGCTGACTTCCACAATTTTGCAATTGCTTTCGGGGTCGCTGAAAGGTAAATTCAAGAGCCAATCGTGTACATTTAATCGGTTACATCCGCCAGTACTACATCCGCCATTGCTTTTGCAGCCGTTTGGCGTACCTGTTCCACATGATCCACATGCCATATAATAAAGAATAATAATGGTTAATAATATTGGGAGAATAAAAACAAATAGGGCACTACTATTCTCTCCGTTTGTTGCATACCACTGCGATGGCAGCAAATCCCTAACTCACCAAAATTAGGGTTTTGTTCTGAATGATGTGATAGAGTTTAATGGTTAGGGCTTGGAACAAGATTTTGGCGTTGGCATTGCGTTCTACGTAATAAGCCGCTTTATCTAACTCTTCAATTACTGCTTGTTGTTGACTAACTGAAGCAATTTTATTTAATCGAATGGCGAAGTCTTTCTCTTTTTCAGGCAAAAGCGCATAATCGGGTCCTAGAATCTTAATCCGAATGCTTTGAGCCAATAGGTGGTTGAAATAGCGCAAAAACTGTTTTTGTTTTTCGCGACCAAGCTTGGCGGCTTCCTCAACAAATTTCACTTGTGCCAGGGGGCCACCCTTTAAAGTGGCATTCAGCCATTCCCTCAAAAGGCTTTGCCAATCTTCATCGGCGTGTTGCAATAATTGTAAGGCTTCTCGGTAATTGCCGTTACTAATACCAGCAATTTGAGCTGCGGTATCGGCAGGTGCTTTTGCCCGCTCAACTAGTGCTGTTGCTACTTCTTCGTCTGTTAGCGCTGGAATTTTTACTAGTTGACACCTACTTAATATAGTAGGCAAAATCAACTCGTCATTTTCTGCTACTAATATAAAAAGGGTATTGGGTGGTGGTTCTTCAATGAGCTTTAATAGCTTATTTCCTTCTTTTTTTAAATATTCAGGCATCCAAAGCACCAATACCTTAAAAGCGCTTTCAAAACTTTTAAGGCTGAGTTTATGAATGATTTCGTTGCATTCATCGGCAGTAATATTGCCTTGTTTGTTTTCGGCCCCTATAAATTGTAGCCAATCATATACGTTTCCGTAAGGATATTGTTTAATAAACTCACGCCATTCAGTAATATATAAGTGGCTATAGGTTTTTTCGCCAGATTTTCGTGGAATAACTGGAAAAGTAAAATGCAAGTCGGGATGCAGAAGTTGTTCGGCTCGTTGAAAATTGGGTTGACCAGCTATTTCATCGGGGCTAATAAAGCTTGGCACCGATTCTAAGGCAGTCATTCCGCCAAAAAGGTCTTCTACTACAGGTGATGGGGCAGGCAAACTCACTACATATTGGGCAAAAGCCAAAGCCAGCGGCAATGCGCCAGAACCTTCTTTGCCTAAAAAAAGCAATGCATGGCTAAGACGGTTTTGCTCAACCATTTCAGTTAGGTGCTTTTTTACAGTCGATTGACCAATAATATCTTTAAACAACATACAAACCCAATTTCAATTGACCAATACCTCTTAAAACAAGATCTGAAACTTATTTCAAATGCTTGGTAATTTCTTCACTATCTGGTGTCACATTACTAGGAAAGTACGCAATCATTTTACCGTTTTCATCCAATAAGAATTTGTTGAAATTCCATGCAATAGTAGCATCTAATACCCCATTTTGCGCTTTGTTAGTAAGCCATTTGTAAATAGGGGCTGTGTCATCGCCTTTAACACTCACTTTACTAGCTAGTGGAAAAGTAACACCAAACCGAGCTTTACAGAATTCTTGAATTTCTCCATCACTACCTGGCTCTTGTGCGCCAAAGTTGTTGGCAGGGAAGCCTACAATCACCAATTTGTCTTTGTAATCGTCGGCTAATTTTTGTAAAGCAGTGTATTGAGGGGTGTATCCGCATTTTGAAGCGGTATTGACAACTAAAATCTTTTTACCCTTAAAGCTAGCAAAATCAATCACAGAACCTGTAATAGATTTGACTTTAAAACGGTGGATACTAGTTGGCTCGCCTGGTAAGGTAAAAGCACTCATTATGGCAATTAAAGCAATGGTAATAAAATATTTCATTTTGTAGGATTTTGTTCAATTAACAACTAAATTTTGAATATGTTAGATAAAACTTCATAAAATTATTTCCTGATTTTAAAAAAATCTTCCTAAATAATGTTTTAAAAAAGCTTTTTTGGCCCTTTTAGGAGGTATAAGCTACGGTTGCAATGCTCAATTTTACGCCAGGAGCGCTTAATAAAACCGCCCCGCAGGCCTCCAAAGTTGCCCCAGTAGTAGTTACATCGTCTACCAATAACAGCTGTTTTTGACTAATTTTTGTTGCATTTTTCAGTGCAAAAATACCATTCATATTTTGCCATCGATTAATTCTATTTTGTTGTGTTTGTGTTTCTGAAAAACTTGTTCGAATAATAGCATCTTTAATAATTGGTTTATTCCAAATTGATTGTATTCCTTCGCAAATGATTTCAGCTTGATTGTATCCACGCATTGCTTGTTTTTTTTTATGCAATGGTACTGGGATGATGGCATCAATGTTCGAATAATTTGTTGCAGTCATTAAATGATATCCCATCATACGGCCTAAAAAATATCCAGCAGCAGTATTTGATTTGTATTTGAGTTCAACTAGTAAGTGCTGTAATAAAGACTCTTTGGTAAAATAATATGCAGCACCAGCATCTTGCAAAGCGAGTCTACCATAAAAAGATTTTTCTACAGGGTTGTTTTTACGCAGAAAAAAATCAGTAGTAGGTAATAATTGTTGGCAACTATAACATACAATAGTGGATCTATCTAGTAAATCAACACCACATCCCTCACAATAGTGTGGAAAGAATAAATGCAGCGTATCTGCTATGCAATTCTTTAATATATGAACCATGCAACTAAAATACTACGCAACCACCTTAATTCTAAGAAACTAAAATAATTGTTGGTATACTTCGTCAACTTTAGCAACGGCTATTACTTGAATGGAATAGTTTTTAGGATCAAAACTTTTTTTGTTGTATCGAGAAACGATGATTTTTTCAAAACCTAATTTTTCTGCTTCTGCAATACGTTGTTCAATTCTATTAACGGCTCTTATTTCGCCATTTAAACCAACTTCTCCAGCAAAACAAATATGACTAGGTAGCGGAACGTCTTCGTACGAAGAAAGTAGTGCACAAATTACTGCTAAATCAATGGATGGGTCTTCTACTTTAATACCACCTGCAATGTTTACAAAAACATCTTTCATCCCAAATTGAAAACCGCCTCTTTTCTCTAAAACAGCCAATAATAATTGCAGTCTTCTGAGGTCGAATCCAGTAACGGTTCTCTGCGGTGTGCCATATACACTCTGGGTTACAAGGGCTTGCACTTCTATTAACAATGGTCGCATTCCTTCTAAAGTTGCAGCAATGGCACTGCCACTTAATTGTTCGTCTCTTTGTGCAATTAAAATTTCGGATGGGTTAGAAACAATGCGCATTCCTTCGCCAGTCATTTCATAAATTCCCAATTCAGAAGTACTTCCAAAACGATTTTTTAGGGTGCGTAAAATTCTATAAGCGTAATGTCTATCTCCTTCAAATTGTAAAACAGTATCAACTAAATGCTCTAACACTTTTGGACCAGCAATAGAACCATCTTTTGTAATATGCCCAATTAAAAATACTGGTGTACCTGTTTCTTTTGCAAATCGTTGAAATTCTCCTGCACATTCTCTTATTTGAGACACACTTCCAGCCGAAGAATCAATCAAATTAGATTGTAATGTTTGAATGGAATCAACAATTACAATTTGGGGTTTTAATTTTTTTATTTCTTGAAAGATGGTTTGAGTAGATGTTTCTGTAAGCAAGTAAAAATTTTCATTAGAAATTTTTAAGCGATCTGCGCGCATTTTTATTTGCTGTTCACTTTCTTCTCCGCTGATATATAAAACCGAATGTTGGTTCATCCATAATCCAACTTGTAAAAACAAAGTACTTTTTCCAATGCCTGGCTCGCCGGCCACTAAAATAATACTACCCGAAACAATTCCGCCTCCTAACACTCTATTCAATTCAGAATCGGTTGAATCAATTCTTTTTTCTTCTTTAGTTAGCACTTCATTCAGTGCAATTGTTTTAACAACTCTTTTTGTGTTATGATAATTATTCCAATTTTCTTCTTTCTCAGTTCCTTTGTCAAGTATCTCTTCTACAAAAGTATTCCACTCCGAACAGGCCACACATTTGCCAATCCATTTTGCACTTTCGTAACCGCAATTACTGCAAAAAAATGCCTTCTTAATTTTGCTCATTTAATAAAGATAAAAATTATGCGATGGAAAAGAAAACTAAGTTATAAATAGCAAAAAAAACAGCGGAGAATTCGCGTAAAACTATTGCTATCATTAGATAAAAGGGTCAACATTGCTGCTGACCCTTTTTACTTACTAACCCATTAAATTCTTCCACTAAATTACTAAAATGGGGCATACGGCAAAATTAAATTTTTAATATTTTGAATAATTTCTTGATTCCTAAAATGAGAAAATAGGCCCCCAATTCTTTTCGTTTAAGGCACAAAAAAACCAGTTACTGTTCAAGTAACTGGTTTTCAATGATTTTAGTTTAAGGCTCAAAAGCGATTACTTAAACAAAATATCATATTAAATTAAAACTTAATCTCTTCTTCGTGTTCGTTAAAGAAACGGAACTCAATAATGTGGTAATTATGATTTGCCTGTGTTTTCAGGTTAATCTTGTATTTACGCTTCCATTGCTTAATAATTGGATTAAAAAACCCTTTGGTTAGGTGCGAGTATACAATAGGATGCACGGCTAAAGTGAGTGATTTGTGTGTATGGGTAACTAGGTAATTTAAGCGCTTTTCAATTTCATCTTCCAAAATTAGTGTAGAAGTGATTTTTCCGGTGCCATTACAAGCAGGACAAACCTCCGAAGTGTTAATATTCATTTCGGGGCGCATACGCTGCCTAGTAACCTGTAAAATGCCAAATTTCGATATTGGTAGTAAGGAGTGGCGGGCACGATCGGTTTTCATAAAACCTTCCATTGCTTCTTGCACCTTCCGTTTGTTATCGGGCAATTTCATATCAATGAAATCAATAACAATAATGCCTCCAATATCTCTAAGCCTTAATTGACGGGCTATTTCTTCTGCCGCTTCTAAATTGGTTTCAAGCGCATTTTCTTCTTGGTTATTGCTTACACTTTTATAGCCGCTATTAACGTCAATTACGTGCAAGGCTTCGGTATGCTCAATTATTAAATAAGCACCGCTAGGAAGATTGACTGTTTTGCCAAAAGCCGATTTTACCTGTTTGGTAATACCAAAATGGTCAAATATGGCGCCAGGAGTCGTATAATGGGTTACAATATCTGCCTTATCTGGGGCTATACGTTGAATATAAGCATGGGTATCTGCGTAAATAACTTTGTCATTTACTACAATCCTATTAAAGTCTTCGCTCAATAAATCACGCAGGATACTGGTGGTTTTATTTTGCTCACTCATTATTTTATTGGGAGCAACCGCACCTTTTAGATTGGTTTGAATGGTTTTCCAAATTGCTTCTAAACTTAATAAGTCTTGGTGTAATTCTGCCGTGCTCTTGCCTTCGGCAGCGGTACGTACAATTACGCCAAAATTCTTAGGGCGAATAGCTTCAACAATTTTATGGAGTCTTTTTCTTTCTTCGGACGAATGGATTTTTTTAGATACTGCTACAATTTCATTAAAAGGGGTAAGTACTACAAACCGTCCTGGTAATGATAGCTCGCAACTTAATCTAGGTCCTTTTGCAGCAATGGGTTCTTTTAAAATTTGTACCAATACATTCGGCTTACCATTCAATACCTCATTAATTTTACCAGTCTTTAAAATTTCTGCTTCTGACTGAAATTTGGCAAAATCAAACCCATTTTCTTCCTTATCATGCATAGCCACTTGCGTGAACTTGATAATAGAACGGGCATAAG
The DNA here is from genome assembly GCA_037132335.1 of Sediminibacterium sp. Lineage (GTDB taxonomy): Bacteria > Bacteroidota > Bacteroidia > Chitinophagales > Chitinophagaceae > Sediminibacterium. The sequence continues at coordinate 54,591 of JBAXPJ010000008.1, forward strand.
GGCTTAAATCGGTATAGTGTAAGAATGCATCTTTTTCAAATCCAACATCTACAAATGCGGCATTCAATCCAGGAATTAGTTTTTTTACCTTTCCCAGGTATAAATCGCCTACAGCAAAGCTGGCGTCTGCTTTTTCATTGTGCAGTTCTACCAGTTTTTTGTCTTCCAACAAAGCGATTTCAACGCCAGTGGGGGCAACATTAATTATAAGTTCTTTGTTCACAAAATGGCAACTTTTAGATACAGAAAATCAGGCCGGTATTCGGCATGCTACAAAACACTAGTATCCGTAACGCTCGCCAGCTGAAAGGAAGGAAAAGGTAAAAGTTGCAGCTCAGGAAAGGTGCGTGGCTAAATTCAGATTAGTGTTAAAACCCCATCCCGATCGCTCGAGACGGGGTTTAATATCATAGTTAGTAGAAAAAGAACTATTTATTCTTTTTCTTATGACGATTTTTTCTTAAACGTTTTTTTCTCTTATGCGTCGCAATTTTATGACGCTTTCTCTTCTTACCACAAGGCATACCCAAGTAATTTTATATAGTTA
>JBAXPJ010000009.1:0-53030 GCA_037132335.1 Sediminibacterium sp.
TAAATCCTGAAAAATCCGCTTATTTTGCTGCGAAAATTCAACATCTAAAAGGTATATAATGATAATTTTGTTTTTGATCTTAATTGTAATAGCCTGCGCGGCTTTAGGTTTTATTGTTTTGGTTCAAAACCCCAAAGGAGGCGGTTTGTCAGCGAATGTTGGTGGACTAAGCAATAATTTGATGGGTGTTAAACAAACCACTGATGTACTAGAAAAAGGTACTTGGCTATTTGCTGGTATTATTGCTCTATTAGCAATCTTCTCTAGTTTATTCTTAAAAGGTGGTGCTTCTACAGCTGTAGATACCAATCTTTTACAAAAAATCAATACTACTTCAAGTGCACCAGCGGCACCTGCAGCAACACCAAGTAATGCCGTACCGCTTAAAAGCGATGCTGGAAAAAAATAAGTTGACTGTTTACATTATTTAAACCCCGTCTTTGTAAACAGACGGGGTTTTTTAATTAATTTGAACTTGTAAATGGTTCTACTCTATTCTTAAATTTTTCAAATGAAATCATTTTTCCGTTTGATATTTATTGGATCTACCACAATAGCCTTAGTATTTATATGGCTATTGTTTACAGATGGCACAAGGTTTAATGAAAAATCTAGTTATTTTTTTATTACTGATAGTAGTAGCAATAAGCACCTGGTTTTGGCTGATATCAAACAAAAAAGATTAGTAAAATATCCATTGATATTAGAACTCTATACCAATTTAACAGGTGCGTGGGATCATTTAAAGCCAGGTAAATACGAAATAAAAAAAGGTCAATCCATTTGGCGAATAGCTCGAACAATTGCTAACGGGCGAATAGCTGAAATTAAGTTGGTGATTAACCATATTAGAACAAAAGAAGACTTAGCTAAACTAATCAGTAAAAACTTTTCGCCTGACTCTGTTGAAGTAATGAACTTTTTAAATTCAAGCGATTCATTAAAACAGTTTAAGGTTGATACTAGTAATGTTTTTACAATCATCATTCCAGATACTTATAGTTTTTATTGGAATGTTTCTTTAAATAAAATTTTTGAAAAATTAGCTGAATCAAATACTAGTTTTTGGAATAAAAATGATCGATTAGCAAAGGCAGCAGCCTTGCACCTAACAGAGCAACAGGTGTATATTTTAGCCTCTATTGTAGACGAAGAAACAAACTACGAGAGTGATAAATATAAAATTGCAAGTGTATATATCAATCGCCTTCAAAAGCAAATGCCATTGCAAGCTTGTCCTACCATCAAGTATGCTATGAAGAATTTTACGCTAACAAGAATCTACGAAAAATACTTAACGAATCCTTCGCCATATAATACTTATAAACACAAAGGCTTGCCGCCAGGACCAATCTGCACACCAATGCCAAAAACAATTGATATAGTATTAGACGCACCTAAAACCAATTATTTATTTTTTGTAGCAAAAAGTGATTTTAGTGGCTATCACCATTTCAGTAGTAATTTTTCAGAACACAATACATATGCTAAAGAATACCAAAAAGCATTGGATATTTATATGGCAGAAAAACAAAAGAAAGGAAATTGAATAAATTAGAACGTTTAATTATAACAGCTAAACCCATTGCCTTTCTTATTCGAAAAAGCAAACAATTAATCATTCCTGGATTTAGCGGAATACCTTTATATGATGTGGTAGAATTTTTCTTTTTACAAGTAAAGAAAATTGGATTAAATGAAAGAGCGGCTTCTATTTCATTTAATGTTATTATGGCCATTCCTGCTGCCTGTATTTTTTTATTTTCAGTTGTACCTTATTTACCAGTTTCCAATCAATTTAAAGCAGAATTATTAGCTTTAACCAAAGACCTTACACCCAACCAAAATACCTATAAATTGGTAGAATCTTTTTTAAATGATTTCTTTCGAAAGTCAAGGGGCGGGCTACTTTCATTCGGTTTTTTATTAGTAATTTTTTACGCCTCAAATGCCATGATGGGTATTATTAGAACCTTCGAGAAATCAATATCAGGTGCAAAAACTTATTTTCTACACAAACGTTGGAGAGCTATTAAACTTACTTTTATTTTAATATTATTAGTAATCAGTTGCGTGTTATTATTAATAGGACATGACGCACTTGAAAAAATCCTAAAACACTATTTTCATTTATCTAAAAGCACATCATTATATTGGTGGGAAAACACTAGATGGCTATTAATTATTTTATTGATTTTCTTGGGTATTTCTTTTATTTACAAATATGCACCATCGGTAGAAAAAAGATGGAATCTCATTTCGCCTGGCTCATTGTTAGCTACTTTTTTAACCCTTGCAACCACCATGGGATTTTCTTATTGGGTTAACAATTTTGGAAGCTACAACAAAGTATATGGCTCCATTGGAACCGTATTAGTTATTATGCTTTTAATCAATTTAAATTCGCTGATTTTATTAATAGGATTTGAATTGAATGTAAGTATTACCTATTTACAAAAGCAGGTAGAAGATAGAAAAGCAAAAGAGAAAATTGACAAGAACGCTAGTATTTAGTAGCCCTCCTATCCTTAAAAGTAAATTTAGCTTTTGGCTCACTCCAAGTATGGGTTAACTGTTCCATTCTTTCTGTTGATAGTGAAGCTTTAAGATAATGACCAGATAATTTTTTTTGACGAAACGCTTCATAAATACTAATGGCACAAGCGACCGAAATATTCAAACTTTGAATCATTCCCACCTGAGGAATAATAAAATTTCCATCGGCTACATTTCTAATTTCTTCGCTTAAGCCATCATGTTCATTTCCAAAAACCAAGGCAACAGAACTTGTTGCAAAATCAATATCATATAAATCAACTGCATCTGCAGATAAATGCGTGGTATATATTTTTTGATAGCGTTCACGCAAGACTTTCACACAATCTGCTACAGAATCAAATTGGTGTACAGTTAACCATTTCTCTGCACTACTGCTACTTTTAGGGCCAAAACGGGGATGCTTGGCAATGATGGTGTTTATAATATAAATGTCTTGAATCCCTACTGCATCGCAGGTACGCATTACGGCAGAAATATTGTGTAAATCGTGCACATTTTCCATTACTACAGCCAAATTTGCTTGCCTATTTTCTAAAACTGCGTTGAACTTCAATTGCCTTTCGGGTGTCATATCATTATATTATTCAATCAAATATCCCATAAAATTACTACTTTCAAGTACCCTTATCCAACGTAACACTAAAGTTACATACATGTTTACATCACATAATGCTCGTGGCGAGCATATTCTATGGCTAAGCCCAATGTTATATACATGGCTTGCTTCTTATACTGCCCCATTGCAAATGGTTGTTTTTTATACAGACAATAAATACCATCTAATTAGTTTTATTGCGATTACTTTTTTATTCCTTGTTTTAATGGCTATCCCCTATTTATTCCACAAATATTTTAGGGAAAATGAAACCAGAAATATATTTATTTCTTGGTTACACATACTTAGTTCTGTGGCTATGATGATTGGAATATTAATGATCTATACCTATACCCAACCTATTAATAGAGACTGGAAATACTTTCCAATCATGCATCCTGTATTGGTTAGATGGCGGTTCTTTAACAGTTTTGCACTGATACTATTTCAGGCATTTGTTTTGAATCAAATCTTATTTTCTATTTATGGGTGCTATAAGATGTATTCTCAAAGATTTACAAATAGACCGAAGCAAGTGACAAAATATATAAGCGCTATTTAATTGTCATGAATCGAATCACTATAAAGCCGCTTGATTAATTTGAATACCCAAACCAGCACGGCCCAAAATTTGAACTTTACCAAAGTCAAATGCAATACCTGTTGCTAGGTCTTCAGATAATAGCAATGGACCATCCATATCAACCAAATCTAGTTGCGGTAAAAAATTAGCCACTGCTGCTGAGCCAATAGAAGACTCATTCATGCTGCCCATCATCACTTTCAAGCCCAATGACCTAGCTTCTGTAATCATGCGCCTAGCTGGCGTTAAACCGCTACATTTGGTTAGTTTGATATTGATTCCGTGAAAATGATCTTTACAACGAAGCACATCTTGTTCAAATACACAGCTTTCATCGGCATATAATGGAATCGATGATTGAGCGTACAATATTTTCATTCCCTCCCAATTGTCTTTTGCTAAAGGTTGTTCAATCATTTCAATACCTAATGCTGCTAATTGTGGAATTTTTTCTAGTGCTTCTTCAAGTGTCCAACTAGCATTGGCATCAACCCTTAGTGGCACAGTTGTTTGAGCCCGCAATGCTTTTACAATGGCAATATCTTGATCAGTTCCTAATTTTATTTTATACACGGGCCATGGCATTTCTTGCATTTTTGCTACCATCTTTTCAATAGAATCAATCCCTATGGTATAATCAGAAACTGGTGTTTCATTCCATGGTGTATTCCATAATTCATAGAGTTTTTTACCCTTCATTTTACCAAATAAATCCCAGGCAGCCATATCCAATGCACATACCAAAAATGGATTTTGAGGAAATAAATGGTGTAGATAATGCCAGTATCTTTCAGGATCTATGAGTGCGAACTTTTCAACTAAGTCTTTTTTTGATAGCAAATCTGCTACCATTTTTTCAACGGTAATATCGTAATAAACAATGGCAGGTGCTTCGCCATAACCAACAAAATCTCCAATTGATAAAGAAACAACTAAAGAAGGTTGGTGTGTTTTTGTTCTGCCATTTGATATAGTAAATGGATATTTAAACGGCAATTCTTTTTGCCAATAATTCAACTTCATTGCTGTACTATTTAGTCTCTAATTTTTAAAAGTACAACCATCAGCAGAAAAAAAGCGATTTTTTATCTGCCACTTGATTTGATGGCATCGGCAAATGTTTCATTAAATGCAGTTGATGCAATTAATGCTTCTAAACTAATATGCATTCTATATTGCCAATAATGCTGTGGATTGGCTGGAATATTAATTCTTTCATCAGTAGGATTTTCTCTGCGCAAATTATTGTCAATCCCTAATATATCTTGAATCTGAAACACACTCCACATGGCTGGCGAATGCAAATGTTGCAATACAATAGCTTTGTTAATCCATGCATCGCAATAGATTGGCGCTTCACCCAACTGACCAAGTTCATCGTTATAAAACTGTTGCGTATTGTTGCTATCTTCTTCCCACCAACCACGAATAGTACTCATATCATGTGTAGAAGGTGTTACCACACTTAAATAAGGCGCATCATTTGGGTGAAAAAATTGTTTGTGTGGATTTTTAGGCATCCGTTGAATTTCCAAGCTTAATAAGCCCAATTGACGCATCACATCTGGCACACAAGTAGGAACCATTCCAAGGTCTTCGCCGCATACCAACATATTAGTTACACGCTTTAGTGCCGGTAATTTTTGTAATGCTTCTTGCATCCAAAAATCATCTTGACGACCAAAGAAATAATTCACATATAAATCCTTTAATTGCCCTTGCGTATTTTCGTCTAAGTCTCTAAAAGAACTAGTACTCTCCATATTAAATCTAAAGTAAAATTCCTGCGCTAGCGAGCCTGGCACTTCAAATAAAATAACATTAGAAAGCAAGTCGTATAAACCTTGTTTTAATTTCTGATTTTGTAAAGAATTTTCTACTGATTGAAAATGCTTTTCAACCAATCGTTGTGTAGCAAATGCAGGTTTCAATTGATACCCATTAATACCATCCACTTCTAAATAGTCTAATTTAATCGTTTCATTATCGTATCCAAAAACACTCCATAAAACATTTTCTGAAATATAAGGTTTGGTGTATCGATGAAAATCAAACCAAATTGCTTGGCTATTAAATTCATTAATATGTACTGGAATTGATGGAACAAAATAACCCATAATACCTTCTACCGCATCTACAGGAATACTCCAAATTCTAAAAAATCCAAGAATATGGTCAATTCTAAAAGCATCAAAATAGTCACTCATTTGAGCAAAACGTTGCTTCCACCAAGCAAAACCATTCTCCTTCATTTTTTGCCAGTTATAAGTTGGGAATCCCCAATTCTGACCTTTCACTGCAAAACTATCTGGAGGAGCACCTGCCTGCAATTCCATATGATACAAGCTTGAATGTTGCCAAGCATCTGCACCATATCTATAAATACCAATTGGAATATCTCCTTTTAATATAATACCATTTTCATGGGCATATTGCGTTGCTGCTTTTAGTTGTAAGTGCAACTGGTATTGAACATAATAATGAAAAACAATGGTATCATAAGCAACAGATCCCATAGCGGTTAATTCATTAATCTCTGCTATTTTGTACTGTTGAAATTTTGGCCATTGGTTAAAATCGGCAGTTCCATATAAATCACGCAAATAGCAAAAAACAGCATATGGTTCTAACCAGTGTTTGTTCTGTAAAAAATATTGGTGAAAATTGGTATCTGTTAAAAATGCTTTTTTCTTTTTGTCGAAAACCTTGCGAATAAATTGAATTTTTTCTTTGGTAACGATCTCATAGTCTACCACCTCTAATTCATTCAATTGATTGAAATTAAATTTTAATTTAACTAACTCTTTTTCTAATGCCGCATCTACTAGTAAGTCTAAATTTAAATACATAGGATGCAGCGCAAATGCAGAGATAGCAGCATAAGGATATGAATCCGTCCAAGTATTTGTAGCGGTTGTATCATTAACAGGAAGGATTTGAATCAACTTCAATCCTACTTTTTTCGACCAATCAACCAATAATTTCAAATCATTAAATTCACCTACACCAAAACTGTTTTCGCTGCGCAAACTAAATACAGGAATTGCTACACCAGCACCTTTCCAACTTAAATTTGGCAGCACCATAAATCCATCGTGCAAAATTGTTTGTTGTAGTTTTTGGGCAGGCTCGTATAAAATTCTGTTATTCCCTTGCTCAAATTGAATAAAGGTTTTTTGTATGGTATCATATATGCCATACTTATAAGCGATAGGAAATAAATCAGTAGTTAAATCTAACGGAACTGTATAATAATCTTCTCCCTCATTTCTACTCATTAGTACAGGACTATCTGTTTTCCATTTTGAAAGTGTTTTACAGCTTCCTATCAAACAAACCGTTTGATCTTTTGGTAGCAAAGGTGTTTTAACCTTAAAAAAATGGGTTGTTTTATTGGGCGTTGATACTTCAACTGCTGTATGATTTGCCTTTAATAATACTTGTACGAATGGCTCTGTATAAAAAGCATTTTCATAAAAACCTGCATAATTCCAAGCGTCAACTGTAGTAATATTTGGGGAACTAAAAAAAGATGGATCTAATACTTTGTTATCGCCAGACTCAAAACTCCACACCCCATTGGCATTTAGTAAAATATATTGGTAATGAATTGGTTCAATTAAATCTTCTGCAGAAAAATCAATTGCAACCGACCAAAAGCTGTCATTATCGTATTGCATGGCTACCGCCTTATCAGGATTGCCATCACCCAACAATGGATGGTTTCCTGAAATAAACAGTTCTTGACCATAAACAGTATGAAAGCGTAATTGAAACCGAACAACTTGAATGGAAGTATTTGGAATCAGTATTTTTGAATTGACTTCAGGCTGTTTTCGTACAATCGTCATGTGTTCCGTATCCAAGGTCCTCGTTTTAATAACGTAAAAATAAATAAAACAATGTGTAATTCAAACACAATAAATAAAAGAGTTGTAATTATTTTGAAATTATACCCGTTTCTATCCAATTTCGGGGCAGTTTAATCGTTTTAGTTTAGGATATTGCAGCAAAACCAGCAACTCGTACATGCAAAAAGGGCATCAATTACACATATATACAGACGGATCGTCGAGGGGAAATCCCGGACCTGGAGGTTATGGCGCCCTATTAATTTGGGGAGATATTAAAAAAGAATTGTCTGGAGGATATCGTTTAACCACCAATAATCGTATGGAATTAATGGGGGTAATTATGGCTTTAGAGTCGCTCACAAAAGAAGACATTTCACTAACCATTTACACTGATAGCCAATATATTGTAAACTCTGTTGAGAAAAAATGGTTAGACAATTGGATTCGTACAGATTTCAAGGGTGGTAAAAAAAACAAAGACCTTTGGCTACACTACCACCGCTTGTCGAAAAAATTCAAGATTCGTTTTGTATGGGTAAAAGGGCACGCCAATAATGCCATGAATAACCGATGCGATGAACTAGCCACAACTGCAGCTGATGGCAAGCATCTTTTAACAGACACAGGCTATGAAAATGAGCTTAGTTAAGTATTAATGACTGCGTATTTGAATTAGGCTATTGGGCTCGTATTTGTTTTTGTAAGCATAGCATACCCTCCAAAAAGTAAAGCACCAAACACTACCGTACTGATTAAGCTGTTTTGATAAAAAGGCAAACCATCTGCTAAACATTGTACCAAGCCTGTAAATGTTCTAGGACGTTGGTATCCACCATTGCCAAACCAAACAAGTGTATTTGACACAAAGAAAAAAGCAGTTGGTGCACTAACACTAGCTAATAACACTTTTGCAATTTTGCCATCGCTTATTAAAAAGCCTATTAACGTAATAGAACCAATTAAAATATAATTCATTAATTGCCCGCTATAAAATCCAGCAATTTGGGTATATCCATAAGTATATAGCACTTGGTATAAAACATCAGATATAAACATAGATAACAATGGTAAAATAAAAGCCCATTTTTTATTCTTCATAAAAAATGCACCTCCAAACAAAGCCATTGCAATTTGAGGAGCAAACCCTGGAGGACGATTTGGTAAAACTCTATAGATAGATGCAACTGCTACAAAAAGGCCAAGAGAGATTAAAAGGTTTCTATTAATTTTCATTATTTATAAATTTCAAAACAAAAATAGGCGAAAAAACTTTTTCTAAATCAATTTTCTCAGTATGTGAAGAAAGGGGGTACAAGCTATACGAAAGCCTTAAACAAAGTACAATTTCCAGACGATTCTAGGCAATAAGCAGCTTCTGGCAATAAACAAATGGCTTCTCCCCTTTTTAAAACAATACTATTATTTAAAATAGCCCCTCCTGCCGTTACAATAATCAACTCTAATCCTTCAGCTGTATTGGTATAAGGCCTTTTGGCCACTAACTCTATTTTGCTAATAGCAAAATCAGGCACCGGGCAAGCATAAGACTTTTCGCCAATTCTAATTTCATTTCCCTTTAAAATATTTGGAACAATCCCTTCAAAAAGTGTGTGCTTTAATAATTCTGGTACATCAATATGCTTGGGTGTTAATCCACCACGGAGTACATTATCACTATTGGCCATCAGTTCAATGTTCTGACCTTCTAAATATGCATGCGGCAATCCTGCACCTTGAAATACCCCTTCGCCAGGTTGTACATTAACTATATTAAAAAAGTAAATAGAAAACACACCACGGTCAATATCAACAATTTGGTCTACCCCTTCAAACAATTGGGCCACCCACCATCCTGGATCAGATTTGGCTAACTCCCCATCTTTTTTTTGACGAATAACACGTCTCACAACGCTCATTAAAAAACTATTTACCTCTTGCTGCGCTAATTCCATTACAAATTGATACAGTCCCTGGTAGCCATCCATTTTAAACAATGGCAATAAAATATTAAACTCTTGCACATCGGCAAGTGTTTTTTCTAACAAAGTTTTTTCTTTGAATCCATGTAATAACCAAAAATCACTCAGCGCAACCATTACTTCTGGTTTGTGATTGCGGTCTTTGTAATTTCTATTAGGTGCATTAATTGGTATACCAGCCGATTCCTCTCTGTCAAACCCCTTTTCGGCTTCCTCTTTTGTTGGATGCACCTGTATTGACAGCATTTGCTTTACATCTAATACTTTTAATAAGTAAGGCAATTCGCCAAATCGATCATAAACAACTTTAGTTAATACCGTTTCGGGATCTTTATTAATGATGTCTACCAATGAAGTGGGCCCATCACTTGTTTCTAAAATGGCACTAGCCGAGGGATGTGCCCCCATCCAATATTCTGCAAAAGGTATTCCACTCGTGTTTTCAACCCCTAATAAGTCTGGAATAAAGGTGTTTCCACCCCAGGCATAGTGCTGAATAACGCCATTAAGTTTGAATATTTTGTTGGATGTTGACATTCGAAAACATTTATATTGATAGATAACGTAGTTGTTGACAAAATCTTGTGCTAAATGGGTGATAAATTATTTCCACACAAAAATAGTTCGCTTAATCAAGCAACCGGAAAGAAAGGCGAACAGCTTGCCGCAAGTTTTTTAATAGACAATGGATTCGAAATTCAAGAAAAAAACTGGCGTCACCACCACTTAGAAGTGGATATTATTGCTTCTAAAAATGGGCGTTTGCATATTATTGAAGTTAAAACAAGAAACTCAATCAGGTATGGCCATCCAGAAGAAAGTATCACAAAAAACAAAATGAAATTCCTTAAAAATGCGGCGGAAGCTTACCAATACCAACACAAACAATGGTTATACCTACAATTCGATGTGATAGCCATTACACTAATTAGTGATATTGAAACAGAAATCTTTTTAATTGAAGACGTTTACTTTTAAGCTGCTTATTTAGACTTAACCGCCTTAACACCTTGTTCCATCATTTTTTCAACCATCTTATAAGTAGCTGGGCAATGATTAATATTTTGTTGGTGAACATGCATGTATTCCACCATTTTCTTTTTCTTTAAATAAGGAAAACCACCACAATCAGCAGGCCTATACTCATAAATACTGCACATGTTTGAACTCATATTCAAAAACTGACATGGCTGTTTTTTATTCACCCAGTCTTTTGAATCAAAGTCTAACCATTTGTCTTTAAACTCAGGAATACTCATTTCTAAGTGCGTAGCAATTCGTTTAATATCTGCAGTTGTAAAGGTTGGTGTCATTGATTTGCAGCAATTGGCGCAACTTAAACAGTCTACTTCTTGCCATACTTCATTAGAAATTTTTGCTGCTATTGCATCTAGTTGTAGAGGTGGATTTTTTTTTATTTTTCCTAAATATGATTTAAACGACTTTTGGTTGTGTCGAACTTTCTGCTTGAAGGACCGCATATTCACCTGCATCATACCATACTTTTTTATAAAAGGAATTGCGAATGTAAGGATTCAATTCTAAAAAAAACAGAACTAAAAATTAGAATTAACTAAGTTCCCCTTTATTATTAATTTTAAAGATCACAGGCAATACCATTTAATTGGTTGTTTAATTAAATCATATGTGGGAATCGTATAAGAAAGGATACAAAGCTTACCTGCAATTGGAGCGCTCATTGAGCGACCATTCGGTAGAAGCTTACTTGCACGATGTAGAAAAACTAACCGAATTTTTATTACACGAAAATCTGTTGAAATCCCCGTCTGAATTAGATTTGAAGACACTTCAACAATTTGTAAAATGGATTGGAGAACTGGGCATGACAGAAACATCACAATCAAGAATTATTTCTGGTATAAGAAGTTTTTACAAGTATTGTTTGATTGAGCATATCTGTGTTTCAGATCCTTCGTTATTGTTAGAAGCACCTAAAACAAAAAGGAAATTACCCGATACACTTAGCTTTAATGAAATTGAAAAACTAATTGCAGCGGTAGACCAATCCACCGCAGAAGGCGTTAGAAACAAAGCTATTGTAGAAACCATGTATAGTTGTGGCTTGCGGGTAACTGAACTGATACAATTGAAACTCTCTAGTTTTTATCCAGACCTTGGATTTATAAGGATTACCGGAAAGGGCAATAAAGAAAGACTAGTACCCATAGGTACTGATGCTATTAAATTTATTAAGCTTTATAAAGAAAATGTTCGGGTACACCAAGGCATTCAAAAAGGTTTTGAAGATATTATTTTCTTAAATAGACGGGGTAAAGGCCTTAGCAGGGTAATGATTTTTTATATTATTAAAGACTTAGTATTAAAAGCGGATATTCATAAAACAGTATCTCCACATACTTTTAGACATTCATTTGCCACGCATTTGGTAGAAGGTGGCGCAGACCTAAGGGCTGTTCAAGAGATGCTAGGTCATGAAAGCATTACCACCACAGAAATATATACCCATTTAGACAGGGATTTTTTAAGAGACACCCTACAACGCTTCCATCCTGCATTCAAATAATTGCGCGTATCACAAATTTTAATGAAATTCTTGAAAATCATTGGGAATAAGAACTGCATGCATTAGGTTTGTTGTACTAAACAAATAACAAATATGAAAAAAATCTTATTATTAGCAGGAATAGCTTTTACAGCTTTTTCGCAAGCACAAGTTGTAAAAATGCCTGCGCCAAGTTCCACCCAAACTATCTCTCAAGATTTCGGTTCAGGAAAAATCGAACTAACTTATTCTCGTCCTAATATCAAAGAAAGATCCTTATTAAAGGTAAATTCTGATTTAGCTCCTTTAGATAAATTATGGCGTTTAGGTGCGAATGCTGCTACTAGAATAAAGTTCACAGACAATGTTACCATGGGTGGAAAATTGCTAGACACGGGTTCTTATGTTATTTATGCAATACCTGGAAAAGAGTATTGGGATATTATCTTAAACAAAGGTCTAACCAATTGGGGAACTGATGGCTATAAAGAAAGCGAAGACGTGGTTCATATTAAAGTAAAACCACAAAAAATAAATATCTCTGTTGAAACCTTAACCATGATATTTGGTGATATTCTACCAGAATCTTGCAACCTAACTATTTTATGGGGAACCACTGCAGTAATCGTTCCTATTAGCACTAATATTAGAACCCGCTTACGCGCACAAATAGAAAAAGATTTGAGTGCCGATAACGTAAAACCTGCTGTTTATCAATCTGCTGCTAACTTTTATTTAGAGTGGGATAAAGATTTAGTCAAAGCATTGGCAAATGCAAAAAAAGCAACCGCTGCAAATCCTAAAGCATTTTATTTGTATTTATTACAAGCAAAAATAGAAAAAGAAGCTGGCGATAAAATGGCTGCAAAAATCAGTGCACAAAAATGTATTGAATTGGCCACTATTGCAAAAAACGATGACTATGTTAAACAAGCAACAGACCTTATTAACAAGTTGTAATTAGTTGTTGTTTTACCTAATAAAAAAAGGCTGTTTCGAATTAACGAAACAGCCTTTTTTTATTGTAATTTATTGTGCTTTTTTATCCCGCCATATCAGGAATAAATTCAACTTTATAAGCACCAGCATCAAGCTTGGCCTTGGTTTCAGTAAACGCAACCAATGTTTCTTCAATGTCTTTATCGGTATGATCTGCTGTTGGAATTAATCGATAAATAATATGTCCTTTTGGAATAACAGGATACACTACTATCGAACAAAAAATGCGATAGTTTTCTCGCAAATCCATTACCATAGCAGTAGCTTCTTCTACCCCACCTTTCATATACACTGGTGTTACTGGTGTATCAGTATTGCCAATATCAAAACCCCTTTCTTTTAATCCTGTTTGCAACTTCTTTGCATTACTCCATAAACGTTCTTTTAATGCTGGTTGCGTTTTTAAGAGTTCTAACCTTTTTAAATTTCCAAGCACGATTGGCATGGGTAAACTCTTAGCAAAAATTTGTGAACGAATATTGTAACGAATAAAATCAATGATTGCTTTATCGCCCGCCATGAATGCACCAATGGATGCCATTGATTTTGCAAAAGTTGAAAAATACAAATCAATTGCATCTTGACAATCTTGTGCTTCACCTGCACCAGCACCTGTTTGGCCTAGTGTGCCAAAACCATGTGCATCATCTACTAATAACCTAAACTCATATTTAGATTTTAGCGCAGCAATCTCTTTTAATTTACCCTGATCGCCAGCCATTCCAAACACACCTTCTGTAATAACTAAAATACCACCAGCTTGTTGTTTTTCTAAAAGCGCTGTTGCGCGAGCCATTTGTTTGTCAAAATCTTCAATATCATTGTGTTTGAATACATAACGGTGTCCGGTATGTAAACGCATACCATCTAAAATACAAGCATGTGCTTCTGCATCATATACAATCACATCATGACGGCCACAGATTGCATCAATGGCACTCATAATTCCTTGGTAACCAAAATTCATTAAAATGGCGTCTTCTTTGTGTTCAAACGCAGCCAATTCTGCTTCTAATTGTTCGTGGTAATTACTATTTCCACTCATCATTCTAGCCCCCATTGGCAAAGCGAGTCCAAATTCAGCAGAAGCTGCTGCATCAGTTGCACGCACTTCTGGATGATTTGCTAGCCCTAAATAGTTATTCAAACTCCATACAATCATCTCTTTACCACGAAATTTCATCCTACTACCAATGGCTCCTTCTAATTTAGGAAAAGCAAAATAACCATGCGCTCTTTCGCGGTGTTGACCTAAAGGACCGTAATTCTTCACTAATTTTTCAAAAATATCTGCCATAGAAACAAATTGTATTTAATAATCGGATGATTGCAAAATTAAACTTTTCGCACCGAAGAGCAAAGCCAAATATTTGAGCAGCAATTGGTTTTAATTTCTTAACCAACAAACAAATAATCATCCCTTATTTTTGCGTCCTTAAATACCGAATATGAAGCGCTTTACATTGTTTTTATTGATTGGCTTATGTAGCCTATTATCACAAGCTCAAATCAAAAAAACCCTTAATGCAAGTTTAAAACCAAAATTGGTGGTTGGTATAGTCATTGACCAAATGCGCTGGGATTACTTAACTAGGTTTAAAGCCTTATATGCTGCAAATGGCGGTTTCAATAGAATGATGGCTGAAGGATATTCCTTTAACAACACAATGATACCTTATGCCCCAACAGTAACCGCTTGTGGACACACTTGTGTTTATACAGGTAGCGTTCCTGCTATTCATGGTATAACTGGAAATAATTGGTTTGACAATCAATTACTGCGCAACGTGTATTGTGTTGAAGATAAATCAGTAAAAACAGTTGGATCAAATTCAGATTCTGGTTTAATGAGTCCTAGGAATATGCTTACTACAACCATTGGTGATGAACTAAAATTGGCAACAAATTTCAAAAGCAAGGTAATTGGCATTGCCATTAAAGACAGGGGATCAATTTTACCTGCTGGCCATGCTGCAAATGCCGCATATTGGTATGATGGAAAATCTGGCAATTTTATAACCAGTAGTTATTATATGAACGATTTGCCATTATGGGTAAAAGAAATCAACAACAGAAAAATGGTTGACTCATTTTATACCATAGGATGGAATACATTTTTAAACAAATCCGTATACCCTGAATATGCAACCGACGACGAAAAATCGTATGAAACAAAACCATTTGGTGCAACAGCACTAGGTTTCCCTTATACGCTTTCTAACTACAAAGGAATAGATTATAGTAAAATATCTACCACACCTTATGGCAATTCATTAACGATTGAAATGGCAAAAGCAGCTGTAATAAATGAAAAAATGGGTAAAGGGTCTGCCACTGATTTATTAGCCATTAGTTTTTCTTCGCCAGATTATATTGGTCATGCATTTGGTCCTAATTCTTGGGAGATGGTGGACGACTATGTACGACTAGACGTTGAATTAGGTAAATTTTTTCAATTCTTAGATGCAACAGTTGGTAAAAATCAATACACTGTTTTTTTAACTGCAGACCATGCCGTAGCACATGTTGCAGGCTTTATGAAAGAACATAAATTACCCGCTGGCACATTTAACGAAAATGGATTAAAAAAAGAACTAAACAATCTAGTAAAAGAAAAATTTGGTATTAGCAATTTGGTAGAAAGTTTATCTAATTACCAAGTATCATTAAACCATCCCAAACTAGATAGTAGTAAACAAAATGCTGATGCAATTAAACAAACACTAATTCAATTTTTATTAAAAAAAGAAGCTATTGCAAATGCATTTGAAACAAGTAAAGTATTAATTACAAGCTTACCAAAAACACAGCGTGAAATCTTTGCCAATGGCTATTTTCCAAACAGAAGTGGCGATATTCAAATTGTTTTAAAGTCGGGCTATATGGAAGGTAATGGCACAGGTACAACACATGGTATCTGGGCACCTTACGATGCGCATATCCCTTTATTATTTTATGGATGGGGCATTAATAAAGGGCATACCAATAAAGAAACTTATATGACTGATATTGCGCCAACCATTGCCGCCTTATTACATATTCAAATGCCTAGTGGCTCTGTTGGAAAAGTATTAGAAGAAGTGATAAAATAATAGATCATATTTCATCTCAACTTAAAAAAGGAATAGGCTATATCAAAACTGATATAGCCTATTCCTTTTTATGTAATTAGTACCAATTTTATTTTGATACTTCTACTGAATTTCTACTGCAATTAGTTTTGCAATTTCAATTGTAAATTTTGGTCAAGTGCATCTAAGAACTCTTCTGTATACAAATAGTGTTCTCCATGATTTACTTTGTTACCATAAATACAAACTGCTAAATCTTTGGTCATTTTACCACTCTCAACTGTTTCTACACATACTTCTTCTAAAGCTTGGCAGAAATTAATTAATGCTTGGTTATTGTCTAATTTTCCGCGGAATTCTAAACCACGAGTCCAAGCAAAAATAGAAGCGATAGGATTAGTTGATGTTGGTTTTCCTTTTTGGTGCTCACGAAAGTGACGTGTAACGGTACCATGTGCTGCTTCTGCTTCCATTACCAAACCGTTTGGTGTTACAAGTGTTGAAGTCATTAGTCCTAAAGAACCAAATCCTTGTGCAACTGTATCACTTTGAACATCGCCATCGTAATTTTTACAAGCCCATACAAAATTACCATTCCATTTTAAGGCACTAGCAACCATATCGTCAATTAAACGGTGCTCGTAAGTAATACCTGCAGTTTCGTATGCTGCTTTAAATTCATTTTGATATACTTCTTCAAAAATGTCTTTAAAACGTCCGTCGTATTTTTTAAGAATGGTATTTTTAGTAGACAAGTATAAAGGCCATTTTTTAATTAATGCCTGATTAAAACAAGCACGTGCAAAACCAAAAATACTTTCGTCGGTATTGTACATGGCCATTGCAACGCCATCCCCTTTAAAATTGTACACTTCAAATTCTTGATTTGTTCCGTCTTCGCCTTCGAACTTAATAGTAAGTTTACCCTTGCCCTTGGTTACAAAATCAGTTGCACGGTATTGGTCTCCAAATGCATGACGTCCAATACAAATTGGGGCGGTCCAGTTAGGAACCAAGCGAGGCACGTTTGCGCAAACAATTGGCTCACGAAATACAGTACCATCTAATATATTACGGATAGTGCCATTAGGGCTCTTCCACATTTGTTTTAATTTGAACTCTACTACACGCGCTTCATCTGGTGTAATGGTAGCACATTTGATGCCTACTCCATGTTCTAAGATAGCATGTGCTGCATCAATAGTTACTTGGTCATTGGTTTCATCGCGGTATTCCATTCCTAAGTCATAATAGCGAATGTCTACATCCAAATAAGGAAGAATCAATTTATCTTTAATGAACTTCCAAATGATTCTTGTCATTTCGTCTCCATCCAGTTCTACTACTGGATTAAGCACTTTAATTTTTTGCGCCATATCAGTCTCTATTTATTTTAAGGGCACAAAGGTAGTATTTAATCGGTTTTAACGCAACGATAAACAAAGGATAAATGGCGTTTTTTTGGGATTAATCCGTAACATTTACAATTAAAACAGGAATTGATAGCTCGTGGCGGACACTTTCAATGGTTTCGCCAAATACATAGTCTTTTAACCCTCTATGCCTATGGGCACCCATAACTAATAAGTCTGCCTGGGTAGTTTGAACGATTCTTACAATTTCTCTCACCCGATTTTTATACCCCAATACCGTTTCAACTTTATATCCAACTTGGGTTAGTTGACTAGCAAATGCATCGAGTCTTTCCCGGTCTTTTCTAGTTTCATAATCATCACTCGATTCACCAAAATAAGTAGCAGAAGCACTTTCAACGATATGCAATAAAATATAAGTAACATCTTGTTTCCCTTGCGAAACTGCATGGGCAATTATTTTTTCGTCGGCTTCGCTAAAATCGAGGGAAACCGCAATACGACGCGCTTCTTTAACTATTAAGTTTTGTAAGATTGGTGCGTCGTTGTGCATTCGAGCAATATCTCTGAGTTTTCTTTTTTGTACAAATGGCAAGAATGTCATCATTAAAAACAGCCAAATAAAAATCAAGGCAACAATCACAATCAAAATTTTCCAACCCCAATTTCCTTCATTGGTAAATAAAGGAACCGTTTGTTGAATCACCATTGTTACATTTAAATACACTAAAACCGAGGCTACTAACCAAGCAGCAATTTTGGTGGAGGTTTTAATGGCAAAATCGCCCATTGTGGCTTTATCACTTACAAAATGTATTAATGGAATGACAGCAAAACCAAGCTGAACACTTAATATTACTTGGCTTAATACTAATAACGCATCAATCTTTTCGTTTCCAAAATACATAATGGTAATCACTGCAGGCGCAATGGCAATAACCCTTGTAATTAAACGCCTTAACAAAGGATTGATCCGAATTTGTAAATAGCCTTCCATTACAATTTGACCAGCAAGCGTACCTGTAATGGTACTACTCTGACCAGCGGCTATTAATGCAATAGCAAATAAAATTGGCGCCAATTTACTACCCAATAAAGGGGCTAATAATTTATGTGCCTCTTCAATTTTTGCTACCTGTGTATTACCCGAACTAAAAAAAACGGAAGCTGCTAAAACCAATATTGCTGCATTCACAAAAAAAGCCAAATTCAGTGCAACGGTACTATCAATCAAATTGTATTTGAGCGCACGTTTAATTCCTGCATGATCTGATTTTATTTTTCTAGTTTGAACGAGCGCAGAATGTAGGTATAAATTATGCGGCATCACTGTTGCTCCAATAATTCCTACCGCAATATATAATGCGTTATTTGATAAAAAAGATGGCATAAAACCAGCTGCAACAGCATGTATGTCTGGCTTCGCTAAAAATAATTCTATTAAAAAGGAAAGTCCAATAATTGCTACCAAACTTACAATGAAGGCTTCTAGTTTTCTTATCCCATAACGTTGTAACCACATGAGTAAAAGTGTGTCTAAAACGGTAATACAAACACCCCAAATAATTGGCAAGCCAGTCAATAAATAAATACCTAGTGCCATTCCTAATACCTCGGCTAAATCGCAGGCAGCAATGGCTATTTCAGCAAAAACATATAAACAAAAATTAACAAGTGGCGGGTATACTTCTCTATTGGCTTGGGCTAGGTCTCTGCGTCTTACAATACCCAAACGAGCACTCAAGCTTTGCAATAACAAAGCCATTAAGTTACTCATCAATAATACCCAAATCAAACTATAACCAAATTGAGCGCCGCCTTGTAAATCTGTAGCCCAATTACCCGGATCCATATATCCTACACTTACCAAATAGGCAGGGCCCAAATATGCAAGTATACGCTTCCACCCTTTGGCTGATTTTGTGGTATCTACCGATTCGTGTACTTCACTCAGTGATTCTGTACCTTCTAACCGATTAGAAATCATATTACCATAATTGATAGTCTTACAAATCTAAATTATTTCACCCATTAATCTTTTAGATATTCACCTACTAAGCGTTAAACACTTAATTTTATAGAAATATTTTAAAACATGCGCAACCTATTGCTTTGTTTCATTTTAGTGGTAATGGTTTCTTGTGGACAGAAGCATATTGACTTTTCTGGAGAAACACCTATTAAAACAAAAGACTTTATTGCTGCATTTAAAATTATCCCAGGCAATTTTTATGCGGCTGATAGCAATTTCACAAAAATAGCCGACACCGTTACAATGGGCCTAAAAGCCATCACACAATTTGTACCTGATACCGCCATTACAAAATATACTGGAAAAGAAAAAAAACCGCTGTTTTATCCGGTTGGTAGGATTATTAAAGAAAAGGATATTTACTTACTCATAAATATCAAACAACACAATAAAATCAGCTTATTGGTACTGGTGATGAATGCTAAAGACAATAAATATTTGGCATCAAAATTATTATTAGAAACAAATCAGCAAGACGATTATGTGCGTAGTGTTACCGTTAATAAAGAACCTACATTTTTAATTAGTAAAGAAAAAGCGGGAAAAGATAATACGATGCAGTTTTCAAGAACTGGTTGGGTATTTACTGCAGAAACATCTTTTATGATTGTAGTAAACGACTCTAATGAAGGTGCTAGCAAAACCAATGTTATCAACCCTATTGATACCCTACCTAGAAAAAATAAGTTAAGTGCAGATTATGCCGAAGATGCAAAAAACTATATTTCAATTCGAGATGGGAAAAATACCAACACGTATAATTTCTTTATTCATTTTGAAAAAAATGAAGGTGGATGTATTGGCGAATTAAAAGGCGAACTGAAAATGAAAGATCCAACACATGGGCAATACCATTTTAACGGAGATCCTTGTGTGATAGATTTTACATTTGAAGATGCTGAAATTAAAATAAAAGAACAAGGCACCTGCGGTAATCATCGTGGTATTAAATGCTTCTTCGACGATACTTATCTTAGAAAAAAAGCTCCCAGAACCAAAAAAAATAATTAATAGGTAATCAAATAGCACAATCAATTATACGAATAGATTGAATCTAATGTGTATTTTTTACATTTTAGATAAAAACCATATATTGCAGCCGATTTAATTAAAGAGCCACCCTATGACTAGTTTTAGAAATTTTAAAGTCCCCTATTCCGTTGACGAACAGTATGCCAAAAAAGCTGCTTATTTTTCAATGGAATTTGCCATTCATCAGCCTATAAAAATTTATAGTGGTGGTTTAGGGTTTCTAGCAGGATCTCATATGCGTAGCGCTTATGAATTGCGTCAAAATATGGTAGGTATTGGTATTTTATGGAAGTATGGCTATTACGATCAAGCACGTAACCAAGACCAAACTTTGCAGGTGAGTTTTATGGAAAAAAACTACCATTTTTTAGAAGAAACCGACATTAAATTTCAAATATTAATTCATGACCATCCAGTTTGGGTGAAAGCATATTATTTAAACCCAGAAACTTTTAAGAGTGCTCCCCTATTTTTGTTGAGTACTGATTTACCTGAAAACGATTATGTTTCTCAAACAATTACCCACCGATTATACGATGCCAATGTTGCTACAAAAGTGGCCCAATTTATTTTATTGGGTGTAGCAGGCGCTAAGTTGATTGATGAATTAAATTTCAACCCCGATGTGTACCATTTAAATGAAGCACACGGTATTTCTGCAGCCTTTTATTTGTTGAATAAGTATAAAAATTTGGCTAAAGTAAAAGAGCAACTTGTATTCACAACCCATACGCCAGAAGAAGCTGGAAACGAAAAACATGATATTTATTTGTGTTATAAAATGAGTTATTTCTGTGGGTTGAGTTTAGACGAGGTACGCAGAATCACTGGCTTAAAAGACGACCAATTTAATCATTCATTGGTAGCACTCCGATTTGCGCGCAAAGCCAATGCTGTATCTGCTTTGCACGGCGATGTGAGTAGAGAAATGTGGTCGCATTACGAAGGTATTTGCCCCATCATAAATATTACCAATGCTCAGAACTGGCAATATTGGGCCGACAAACAAATGTATAAAGCATTAGAAGACAAAAATGATTTCATCTTCGACGACAGAAAAAAATTCTTAAAGAAAAGAGCATTTGAAATTGTTGCAGATCAAACCGGAAAACTATTTAACCCAAATGTGTTAACGATAGTTTGGGCACGCAGATTTGCAGGATATAAAAGAGCCGATATGTTTTCTTGGGATATTGAAAGATTCGAAAAACTATTGAGCAATACCAAATACCCCGTACAATTTATTTGGGCCGGAAAACCTTATCCCCTAGACTACCCTGCCATATCGCAGTTTAATAATTTGGTTCATATTAGTAAGAAATATAAAAACGTTGCGGTATTAATTGGATACGAATTAGGCCTCAGCAAAAGATTAAAACAAGCTTCGGATATTTGGTTAAACAATCCACGCGTGCCGCGCGAAGCATCTGGTACAAGTGGCATGACAGCAGCAATGAATGGATCAGTTAATTTCTCTACCGATGATGGTTGGATACCAGAGTTTATTAACCATGGCAACAATGGATTTGTAGTTCCAAAAGCAGACTATGCCAATATGAGTACACAAGAACAAGACGATTATGATTTAAATAAAATGTTTGAAATTTTAGAACAACAAATATTACCCTTATACTACGACCAACAAGATACTTGGAGGCAGATTACCAAAAATGGTATGATGGATGTACGTTGGCAGTTTGATAGTAACCGCATGGCTAAAGAGTACTACGAGTTGATGTACCAATCTTAAACTATTGCGGCCTATCTTTGTTGTAACAATAAAACAAAGATGCAACACAAAATAGTCGTAGCCATTACCGGAGCAAGTGGCTCTATTTATGCCAAGGTATTATTAGATAAATTAGTTCAATTAAACGAACAAATAGCATCGGTAGGTATTGTTATGAGCGCAAATGCAAAGGAAGTATGGCAAACAGAAATTGGCAATACTTCTTACCAAGATTATCCTTTTCATTTTTTTGAAAAATACAATTTTAGCGCGCCATTTGCATCTGGTTCTGCTAACTACAATACCATGATTGTTGCGCCTTGTAGCATGGGCACATTGGGCAGAATAGCTGCTGGCGTTAGTGATGATTTAATTACGCGTGCTGCTGATGTAGTATTAAAAGAAAGAAGAAAATTAATTTTAATGGTGCGCGAAACACCCTATAATTTAATACATATTCGAAACATGGAAACCGTAACCCTCGCTGGAGGTATTATTTGCCCATGTACACCATCGTTTTACAGTTTACCTAAAAGTTTTGAAAGCCTTGCTGCTACTGTTGTAGACCGTGCATTAGACCTTGCAGGCATTCAACAGCAAACTTATCGCTGGGGAGACCAATAAACTTATTTCTTTACTTTAATAAGCATTACTGCTGGCACAGGACGTTGTCCTTCTTTGTCGCTGGGTTGAATGGTTTCTTTGCCGTTTATTAGCAAACAACTACTACCACCACCGTCTAAATTTAAGGCTTCAACGCAGCCAATATCTTTTAATAATTTGGCTTCATCCACCAAACTAACACCTTCTGACTTTCCAGGAAAACGGCCTTCAATAACCATAAAAATTAAATGATTATCTGCTGTATAACCCATGGCTGTTCGTGGATGCAAATCATTAATTGCTTTGCCTGTAAATTTCAATTCTTGGTTATTACTAATAGCTATTTCACCAGCTTGTACTAATATAGGACCACCTCCTACGGCTGTTCTCACTTTCCAAGGTTTAAATTCAGCCCTAGCAAGCATTGCAGGAATTTGTAATTGCTTAAAAGAATCAATTAAATTAGGCACTACTTTTTCACTAGCCCAAGCATATTTTGCAGTAGAATCGCTCATTACCCAAGCCACATCTGCCCTATTCTTTTTATCAATTCCTATTGCGCCAGAGATACCATGATTATAAGTAAGTGTGTCTTTGCCTTTACGAGTAATGGATTGAACGGAATAAGCAACTTGTTTCCCTTCTTGAATTACTAAACTCACATTGGTGTTGTGTACGAATTCAAAAAATGTACTATTCATTACCAACAAAGGAGCCGATTCAGTATTAAAAAACTGGGTAGGTGTAGAACGTTTACCATCTGTTGCTTTCGACGAAATATCTAATGACTTATCTTTTAAATCGACAGATACATAATACGCATGATTGGGTCTTTTTAAAATACTATCATTTGTATAATACACATGAACAGAAGCGGGTAATGGCTGAAACTGATCGTCTACATTTTTCCAGTGCAATTGTGCACTACCAAATAATGGAACTAGAAAAATTAATACAAATAATTGTTTCATATTGTCAATTTAATTGGCGGCAGCTTTTTTTTCTTCCTGCCATTTATTTTTTCCATATCCAGCAATTACATGTTTTTCACTATGGTAAGATGAGCGAACCAATGGACCGCTTTCTAAATAATCAAAACCAATATTATATCCAATTTCTCTTAATTCTGCAAACTCATCTGGATGCACAAAACGCTCTACTGGCAAATGCTTTTTAGTAGGTTGTAAATACTGCCCAAGTGTTAGAACATCGGTTCCAACTGCCACCAAATCTTTCATGGTTTGTATTACTTCGTCTTTGGTTTCTCCTAAGCCTAACATCAAGCCTGTTTTGGTACGCATCCCTCCTAGTTTCAATGTTTTTAATACATCTAGGCTTCTGCGATATTTGGCTTGAATTCGAACCTGTCTGGTCATGCGTTCAACTGTTTCCATATTATGACTTACCACTTCTGGCGCAGCATCTATGATTCGTTGAATTTGGTCGTTAATCCCTCTAAAATCTGGTATTAAAGTTTCTAATGTAGTGGTTGGATTTAATACTTTCACCGCCTTGATGGTGTTGTACCAAATAATGGAACCGCCATCTTTTAATTCGTCTCTGTCTACACTGGTAATCACTGCATGTTTCACTTTCATCAAATGAATGGCTTCAGATACGCGTTGTGGTTCATCCCAATCAACGGGCTCTGGTCGACCCGTTGCTACCGCACAAAATCCACAACTACGGGTACAAATATTACCTAAAATCATAAAAGTAGCAGTGCCTTCGCCCCAGCACTCACCCATATTTGGGCAATTGCCACTTTCACAAATGGTGTTTAATTTATGTGTATCAACTAAGCCACGAACGTGCTTATAACTTTCGCCAATAGGCAATTTAACACGGAGCCAATTTGGCTTTTGTATTTTGGATACAGTATTATCTATTTTGGGTACAACTGGTAATTCTTGCATGCCTCGGCGCCTGGTTCTGGTTGAAAATTAAACGTTTCTGAATGTTCTAAGCAACAAAAATAAATCACTTTCTTTTACCAAACACTATAGAAATGTAGGCGTTAAAAAAGAAACTCTTAGGATCATTCAATAATAGAATGGGCATTTTTTTAGAATAGTATTCTGCATTCACACCAACTTCAATAGCTGAAATGGCTTCATTGTAACGACCATAATCAAAACGCAATGCAGTTCTAGCATAGCCGCCTGGAACAAATTGCATTTCACTAATGCCTTTAAAAAAACTAGAATGGCCAATAATTAAGTTCGGATTTAAAAATATACTGTCGTTGTTGTTATACTTAATTTGTTCTGTAACCCCTCTTCCATTAGGCTTTTGAACATCTAGGTAATAAGGTTTTAATAATCCAACAGAAATTCCACCACCGTATATGGCCGACACTGCTACGCCATTTTTATTTCCTTTTCCACCAATTAATTTTTGCTGACCAATACCCATCTTTAAATAAAAGAAATTATTTTGTTTGCCATACACATAACTAGAAAAAACAACCATGCCTTGAGAGGAACTTAATGTAGGAACTTTTTCTTCTTTAGGATGATTCCTTTCACCAAACTCCAACCAATAAAGACTAGTTTTTGCAATGGTTTTATATTTCCCTTTTTCTAAAAAAAGTCCCCAACCATCGGTATTTAATTTAATGCCAGTGGTTGACTGTTTTTGAAAAATAAGGGCACCTTCTTCTTCTTGTTTGATTAATTGATTAATGCGTTCGCGTTTTTCGGCTTTTTTTTGCAGCTTCTCTTGCATGAGTACTGCAGCCGTTTTTTGTTGTGCAAAAACTGCTATTGAACAAAGGATGGATAAAATTAAAAAGAGTTGCTTCACTTCAGTTTGATTTGATACCTGTAAATTTAGGGCAAAATTGATGCAATGACTTCACAAATTATTTATAAATCTGGACTAAGAACCAGTGCCACCCATTTACAAAGTGGAACAAGCATAGAAACCGATGCGCCTTCTGATAACCAAGGCAAAGGAGAACGCTTTTCTCCAACCGATTTAATGGCTACCGCTTTGGGTACTTGTATGATTACAACAATGGCCATTAAAGCCAATACCCTTAATATTGACTTAGATGGAGCACGCGTTGAAGTAACCAAAATTATGGTGAGTGACCCACGTAGAATTGGCAAGCTGGTTGCCCATTTATTCTTTCCTACTCATTTAAACCTCGACGATAAAACAAAGGAAATTCTAGAAAGAACAGCAAGAACCTGTCCTGTTGAAAGAAGTTTACATCCTGATATTCAGTTAGATATGGCTTTTAATTGGTAATTAACTCAACTGATTGAGTGCCTGAATAACCCTGCTAACAGGTAGGCCCATTACATTATAAAAGTCGCCCTTAATAGACGCTATACCAACTACGCCAATCCATTCTTGAATGGCATAAGCCCCCGCTTTGTCGTAAGGAGCGTATTGGTCTACATAAAAAACAATTTGGTCTTGCGTTAACGGATGGAACTGCACTTCGGTAATATCTGAAAATGCAATTTCCCCTTTGGTATGCAAAATAACTACCCCTGTTATTACTCGGTGCATTTTACCGGATAGTGCTGTTAAAATACTAATCGCTTCTAATCGGTCTTTGGGTTTGCCAATCACAACTCCATCCAACACAACAATAGTATCGGCCGCTAGTATGGTTTTACCAATATATTCTTTGTGATAAGCAGTTTGTAAATGTGCCTGAATGGCTAGCGCTTTTTGTTTGGCAATATAAATTGGAACCTCCGCAATTGGCATCTCCGATGGATACGTTTCATCGGTAGAACGGACAATAATTTCAAACGGCAATTCGGCCCATTCTAATAAAAGTTTTCGTCGAGGCGATTGAGAAGCTAAAATAAAATCTTGCATAATTAATTATAAAGCGTTTAATGCAGTAGTAGTTATTAATGATAGATTCTAAAGAAAACCATGGATAGAATACCCGTAAACATAACCAATTTTATAAGTGTACTCAGGTGGTTGTAATGAGCCGATTGAGTGGCAGTGTAAAGCTTTACTAATATGTACACTAAAGGAAGTACAATCAGTAACAAACAATATACAACACTAGCCCACCATCCTAATTGAAAAGTATATACTTGTAATATTAATAGGGCTGCTATGATTACAATTAACCATACAGCAACAAATACCTTACTAGGATTTACACCCCAAACAATGGGCATTGTTTTACAGCCATATTTTCTATCGCCATCCATGTCTTCCATATCTTTAACCACTTCGCGTATTAAAGAAATAACAAATGCAAAACCTGCATATAATATGGCTAAACGAAAGAAGCGAACGTTCTGCATACTAGTGGTATACATTTGATCTATTTGATTGAGGGGATACTTTGAAAAATATAGTATCCCTATTACCCATGCAGTTAAAAATGAAATAAGCACATTGCCAACAAGCAATTGTTTTTTTAAGGAAGTGGAATAAATCCATAAAAAAATCACACTCAGCATATTGGCTAAAACCAAATGCCAATAATGGTGAAAGGGTAATGCAAAAATGGTAAAATAAATACCTAACAAACTTAAAGACATATGCCAAAAAATAACCCAGCGCCTATTAATCACTTCACTCACCACAACTTTACCCGGTCGATTAATTTGGTCAATATTTAAATCAAAGTAGTCATTAATGATATAGCCAGCAGCTGCAATTAATACAGAGGCAATCATTAATAAATAAAATGAAGCTCTTACTAATTCGTTACTTGGAAATACTCTTTCATAAATGCAATACTCAAACAAAAATTGCGTGAGTGCAATGAACACCAGGTTGGGCCATCTAATTAATCGTAAAAATGCAAACAGTAATTTCAAGAATGTATTTTGAAGTGCAAGTTAATAAACGAATAAGTAATGGAAGCAGAACTATTTTACTGCGACCTAATAGTAGTGTCTTCTTGCCAATTGCCATTGAGTTTCATTACTTTCTCAATTAACTCACGGGCACATCCCGCTCCACCTTTTTTTGAAGCAATAAAATGCGAAATGGCAATAATATCAGTAGCGGCATCTGCAGGGCAACAAGGCATACCCACCAACTGCATCACTTGAAAATCAGGAATATCGTCTCCCATATATGCAACCGTATTTGGGTCAATTGCATTTTCGGTTAAATAGTCCGATAACAAAGCGCGCTTATCGGTTACTTGCATCCATACTTCAGTAACCCCTAATTTTAATAATCGATCAGTTACTTCTATAGAATTCCCGCCAGAGATAATTAATACGCGGTACCCCATTTTAATGGCCAACTGCAATGCATAGCCATCTTTAATATTCATTTTACGCACCATTAATCCATCAGGCATAACCAACAAACTGCCATCGGTTAATACACCGTCAACATCAAATACAAAACAGCTTATCTGTTTCAAGCGTTGGAGTAAATTCATATTCAATGGAAAAAACTTGTTGAATTAATGTTGCAAAACAACTTATTACAACGAATCTAACTATTTTTTTTGGTTGTCTCTCCACTCATACACCCAGGTACTCTGAATCATTTCTAAATGACCTTCTGTACTTTGCTCACGGGTACCTTCGAATTTTGGAATCTCTAAAATCCATTCCAACAAATCGGTAAAACGAATGCGGTAAATTTTTGATTCTGTAAAATCATCACCAAAACGTTCGTACAATTTCATGGCAATATCTTCGTGGTCATTCCAGAAAATAGGTGGTTCAAATTGACTCATAATATCTATCTAATAAGGTTAAAGGAGTTGATTTATTCTCCTAAAAATTGTGTTTGATCTGGTACTGTAATAAAAATCTCTCCACTGCCTTTTTCAAGTACACACTGACATCCTAAACGAGAGTTGATGCGTGGATTGACCGCTCTGTCAATAAAATCTTCTTCTTTATCTGTAAGTTCTTGAATATGCTCAGATCCTTTGTCTATATATAAATGACAAGTACTACAAGCACAAACTGCACCACAATTATGGTGTAACTCAATACCATTGTCTAAACAAACTTCAAGTAAACTTTCGCCTTCGTTTACCGAGTTTAGTACTATTGGTGATAGATTTTTTTGCTCGAATTGTATGTTAACCGTATACATAATTGCTTGTTTGGGATGCAAAAGTATCGGATAGCGCATTCATTCTAACTGCGAAATGCGAAAAACTTATCGTTTTTTTACCAATGCTAACAAAAGTTCCTAATTACCTTTGTGCCAACTATGAAGATGAAATTAGCGCAGAAGCTGGTAATGACTTATTATAAAACCAGGCTTAGAACCCTTGGGATGGTTTCTCCTAGAAAAGCCGCAGAATTGGCTTATAAAATTTTTTCAACCCCTAGAAATCCTAGCGCTACTCCTAAAGAACCCCCTGTTTTTCATAAGGCAGAAAAGCTACCATTAAACTTCAATGGGATTATTTTACAAGGGTTTAGATGGATTCCGGCTCAATCAAATGGACATAAAATATTGATTGTACATGGGTTTAGTAGTTATAGCTACAAATTCGAAAAATATGTAACCCTCTTAAAAAAGCAAGGCTTCGAGGTGGTTGCTTTCGACGCGCCTGCTCATGGACTAAGTGGCGGAAAACGCATAAACTCCTTACTATATAGAGATGCTATTTTAGCCATTGAACAAGCATTTGGGCCATTTTATGGAATGATGGGGCATTCCTTGGGTGGATTATCTGCCACACTAGCCTTTAAACAGCTAAACAACCAACTAGCGCGAAGACTAGTAATCATTGCACCCGCCACAGAAACTTGGCGCAGCATAGACCATTTCTTAGGCCTTTTTTCTGCAGACGAAAAATTAAAGCAAGCTTTTTTAGATTTGCTTACAGAATTAACCCATGAACCTATTGATAGTATTTCGGTGAGTGATGCTGTAAAATATATTCAATCTCCCATATTTTGGGTGCACGACAAGCAAGATAAAATTTGTGTTTTCGAAGACGTTCAAACAATGATTGATAAAAAAATACCCAATATTACTTTTCATATTACCCAAGGTTTAGGACACAGTTTCGTTTACAAAGAAGCGCAGGTGTCTAATGAAATTGTTCAGTTTTTTAAAGAGGGTATAAATTGATTTTTTTTGGAATTTGATGGTTTGGTCTAATATTGCACTCGATCTGGTTTGCCGTCTGCCATTAAAAAAAGCAGCTTGGCTAGTAAATTGGCATCAGCATAAAATTCACGAAACCCACGCCCTTGGCGGTTTTGAGCACTATGGCAAAAAATTTATTAATTGTTGAGTCACCTGCAAAAGCAAAGACCATAGAAAAGATCTTAGGATCTGATTTTGAGGTTAGAAGTTGTTTTGGACATATCCGTGATCTTGAAAAAGACGACATGGGTATCGATGTAAACAACAATTATTTGCCCCGATATAAAGTGCCAGACGAGAAAGAAAAAGTGGTTCGCGAACTAAAACAAATGGCCAAAAAAGCCACAGAAGTTTGGTTAGCTTCCGATGAGGACCGTGAAGGAGAAAGTATTAGTTGGCATTTGGCAGAAGTTTTAGGACTAGATCCGGCTTCTACCAAAAGAATTGTTTTCCATGAAATTACTGCGCCAGCTATTAAAAAAGCAGTTGCCAATCCCCGATTAATTAATATGAATTTAGTGAATGCCCAACAAGCGCGTAGGGTATTAGACAGATTGGTAGGATTTGAATTGAGCCCAGTTTTATGGCGCAAGATTGGTATGCAAAGAAGTTTAAGTGCAGGTAGGGTTCAAAGTGTTGCCGTAAGATTAGTAGTAGAAAGAGAAAGAGAAATTAACCATTTTGTTTCTGAAAGTAGTTATAAAATAGAAGCCAATTTTACAGCAAAAGATATCAATGACAAATTGGTTTCCTTTAAAGCAGAAGGCCCTTCTAAATATTCAGAACAAGAAGCAGCAAGAAAGTTTTTAGATACTTGTAAAGGCGCAGGTTATACCGTAACTGATATTCAGGTAAAACCAACCAAACGCACACCAGCAGCACCTTTTACCACTTCTACCCTACAACAAGAAGCTTCTCGAAAAATGGGTTATAGTGTTAGCAAAACCATGTTGTTGGCGCAAAAATTATATGAGAGTGGAAAGATTACTTATATGCGTACGGATAGTATTAATTTAAGTGATACGGCACTAGCTGATATTCAAAATGAAGTGACTACTGCTTATGGTAGCCAATACCACCAACCTCGAAAGTTCAAGAACAAAAACGAATCTGCACAGGAAGCGCACGAAGCCATTCGTCCTACCTATATGAATAACCATACGGTGCCCGATGATGAAACAAGAAGGCTGTACGAGCTTATCTGGAAAAGAACCATCGCCAGCCAAATGTCGGATGCTGCATTTGAAAAAACTACTGCTAAAATTGAAGTAAGTACCAATAAAGAACATTTATCGGCTTCGGGAGAAGTAATGAAGTTCGATGGATTCTTAAAAGTATATTTTGAAGGAAAAGATGAAGACGAAGACGAAGACAACGAAGGCATCCTACCTCCATTAGCCGTAAAACAAAACTTAGATTTAAAAGAAATGACTGCCACTGAAAAGTTCAGTCGTGCAGGTGCTAGGTATACAGAAGCATCGCTTGTAAAAAAATTAGAAGAACTTGGCATTGGACGTCCTTCTACATATGCGCCAACCATTACCACAATTATGAAGCGCAATTATGTAGAAAAAAGAGACAAGGAAGGAACTAAGCGCCAAGTAACCTTATACAGGCTTACCCCAAACAACGAAATTCAAAAAGAAATTTTATCTGAAAATACAGGTGCAGAAAAATCAAAATTATTCCCTACCGATTTGGGTATGGTTGTAACTGATTTTTTAAAGCAACATTTTACCAAAGTAATGGATTTTGGATTCACTGCTAAAATTGAACAAGAGTTCGATGAAATTGCAGAAGGTAAAATTATATGGAGCAGTATGATTGATGGTTTTTACAAGCCATTCCATACAACAATTGAACACACACTAGAAAATGCAGAGCGCGCAAAAGGCGAAAGAGATTTAGGTATTGATGAAGTAAGCGGAAAAAAAGTAATTGCACGTATGGGCCGTTATGGACCAATGGTACAAATTGGTGATTCTGCCAATGAAGAAGAAAAACCACGCTTTGCCAAACTCAAACAAAACCAAAGTATTGAAACCATTAGCATGGCAGAAGCGATGCAATTGTTTGACCTACCAAGAACTTTAGGCGAATTTGAAGGGCAAGAATTATCTATTAATATTGGTAGGTTCGGTCCGTATATAAAATTAGGAGAACAATTCATTTCTATCCCCAAAGGAGAAGATTTGTATACCATGGAATTAGACAGGGCCATTCAACTAATGAGTGAAAAACAATTAGCAGATGCCCCTATTGCTTTTTTCCAAGAATTACCAGTAACCAAAGGCAAGGGACGTTTCGGACCATTCATTAAATGGAACGATATGTACATTAATATTCCAAGGGCTTATAATTTTGATGAACTAAGCCAACAAGATATTAATGAGTTGATTGAAAAGAAAATGGACAAAGAAGCCAATCGATTTATTCAACAATGGCCAGCCGAAAAAATATCTATTGAAAATGGCAGATGGGGTGCTTTTATTCGCTTCCAAAAGAAAATGCTAAAGATGGGTAAGAAAGCCGATGGCACTAAATATGAAGCGGCAGAATTAACTACCATTGATTTAGATGCTATTAAAAAAATGATTGAAGCACAAGTACCTGGCGCATTTACAAAAAAAGCAAAAGCAACTGGCACTAAAAAAGCAGGTACTACAACAGCTAAAAAAACTGCTACTAAATCTGCGAAGAAAAAAGTAGTAAAAAAGAAATAATCTAACAAACAAAGAACTTCAATCCGTTAAATAAAAAGCGGATATATCGATTTTGATACATCCGCTTTTTATTTAAAATAGTTTATTATTAATCTACAGAACCCATGGTACGCAAGAATCTTACATGCGCTACTACTGCCCTTCTCATGGTAGGATATTCAATATAATGTAATTGGTATTCTTCGCATACAGCACGAACTATTTTACTAATAGCAGGATAATGTACGTGAGAGATTTTTGGAAACAAATGGTGTTCAATTTGAAAATTCAACCCACCCACTAACCAACTTATTAATTTATTACGTGTAGCAAAATTGGCCGTTGTTTTTATTTGGTGCGCCGCAAATTCATCGGGCAATTGGTGTGTTTCAAAGTCTGCTACAGGAAACTCCGTTTGCTCAACAGTATGTGCTAATTGAAATACTATACTCAACACAAAACCTGCAACCATACTCATTACTATAAAACCAACCAACCAAGATACCCAACCAACTGCTAACACTGGTATTACAATAAATGCAGCTGCATGGTATACTTTAACACTCCAAAATTCTAAATGATCGGCAATGCTCATTTTCTTTAGGGTAACATTGCCAATTTTATTAGAAAAGTATTTTTTGTAATCGGTAAAAAAGATCCAAAAAACATACAATAACATATACAAAAACCAAAAATAAAAATGTTGAAATTTATGCATTTTTAAACGCTTCTGTTCTGGCGCCATGCGCATCAATACCCCAATTTCAATATCGTCGTCTACGCCTGCGATATTGGTAAAACTATGGTGGATCATATTGTGTTTCATGTTCCACATAAAATGGTTTGCACCCAATAAACTGATCGACGATGCCGCAATTCTATTAATATATTTTTTAGTACTAAAGCTACCATGGCTGCCATCGTGCATTACATTAAATCCAATACCTGCTATTAATCCTCCTAAAACAATACACTCTATAATGGCAAAATACCAAACAGGTGTAAATACTAATAAATGAATGTATATAGCAATCAACGCAACCACCATGCTAATGGCTTTTGTAAATAAAGTAGACGTACCAGTTGAAACGATGCCACGATCATCAAAATAGGCTTGTACCCGCTTTTTTAATTCGGCGTGTAAAGAACCTTTGGTAACGGGAAACTTAGGAATGGTAAAACTTGACATAGCAAATGAATAATGGGTTATTTCAAAAATACTCTTTAAAGTAAGTTTAGCCTTGTTAATTTTAAGATTTAGCCTTCAATTTATGGTTGAACGTACAAATATTGAAATTATTATGCAGTAATTTAAGGTAATTTCCACAAGTATGGGATAACTAAATAGTGATAGAATGCAAAAAATCGAGTTAGTTTGAGGTAGGAAAATTTAAGGGAACCGAACAAAATTGATCGCTAAATTTTCAAACAAGCTTATGCAAGCAAACAGAGAAATTACGGCTTTATTTACTTTAATAGATGATCCTGACGAAGAGGTTTATACAACCGTATCGGAAAAAATTGTTGCCTATGGAAATTCTATCATTCCAAATCTAGAGCATCTTTGGGAAACCACACTGAACGATAGTATTCAAGAGCGAATTGAAATGATCATTCATCGCTTGCATTTCACCGACCAAACAAATGAACTAATTGAATGGCGTGATAGTGCTTACCAAGATTTATTATTGGGTGCATTAATCGTTTCAAAATTTTTAGACCCAGAAGTAAACAGTACCCCTGTTTTACAAGAGTTTGAAAAAATTCGCAAAAATGTGTGGTTAGAATTAAATAATTTTTTAACCCCACTAGAACAAGCCAATGTATTGTCGAGCATCTTATATCACTACTACCATTTAAAAGGTGTTGAATTGAGTTACGATAATGCAGATGATTTTTCTATTCAAAAAGTATTGGCAGCAAAAAAAGGAAATGAGCGAAGCAATGCCATTGTTTATCAAGTTTTGTGTGAATTATTAGATATTAATGCCAAAATTATTAATATACCTAAGCTTAGTATTATTGCATTCTACCATTCAGACTATGACCCTGCTACTCAAATAGGACATCCACAAGAATTTATTCATTTCTATATTGATAGTACGAATGGCCAGGCTTTCTCACACAAAGACATTGAAGGCTATTTTAAAAAAATTGGGCAAGAACCAAAAGCTGCCTTTTTCAAACCCTGTTCCCATA
Source organism: Sediminibacterium sp. (assembly GCA_037132335.1). Taxonomy (GTDB): domain Bacteria; phylum Bacteroidota; class Bacteroidia; order Chitinophagales; family Chitinophagaceae; genus Sediminibacterium. Next base: position 34,903 of record JBAXPJ010000009.1, read on the forward strand.
AAAAAATCATTCAACAATTACTCCAGGAAACTGCTAAATGTTTTGCACTTCCCATTAATGAATACAAACAAAAAGAGCTGGTGTATCTATCCAGTCTGTTAGACGAATAACACAGCAGCAAATGGATGAGTTTTATTACACCTACTACGAAAGCCCAATTGGATTACTAAAAATTGGAGGGACCGATCATTATATTGGCGAACTATGTTTTGTAGACGATGAAGCACAAATGGTTCATGGAGCACCTGGCATTCCCGATATTATTCACCAGTGTACCGAAGAATTAATTGAATATTTTCATGGAACACGAAAAGTATTTACAGTTCCTGTACACCAAGAAGGCACAGAATTTCAAATTCGTGTTTGGAATGAACTATTAGCCATTCCTTATGGCAAAACCATTAGTTATATGGATTTGGCAAAAAAATTAGGAGATCCAAAAGTAATAAGAGCAGCAGCGAGTACTAATGGAAAAAATAGTATCATGATTATTGTACCCTGCCATCGTGTAATTGGTTCAGACCGTTCACTCACTGGCTATTCTGGCGGAATGGCTAGAAAAAAATGGCTACTACAACAAGAGTTTAAAGTGGCGCATGGCGTTCAAACACTTTTTTAAAGTTCTTTATCCTTAACATTTTCCTAAAAAACACAATATCTGCTCAAATATGGATTGCTTTATGCAAATTTGTGTACAACGAATTTGTATCAAATGAAGTATTGCCGGATTCTTTTATCCCTTGTTGCTATTCCAGTTTTTGTTGCGTTTAGTGTTGCACAAGAAACCCCCAAGGGATGGTATTTATTAGACCCTATCCAAGACCAATACCTTGGCATTAGTTTAAACAAGGCGTATCAATTTATAAAAGAACACCACAAACAAAGCACGCCAATTATTGTAGCAGTGCTCGATTCAGGAGTAGATACTGCGCACGAAGACCTCAAACAAATTCTTTGGAGAAACCCAAAAGAAATTCCAAATAATGGTATTGATGATGATGGCAATGGGTATATAGACGATGTATATGGATGGAATTTTTTAGGCGGTAAAGACGGACGAAATGTTAAAAAATGTTCGGATGAAAGATCTAGAATTTATCACTTATTTAAAGCACAATTTTTAGGTAAAATAATTGATACCACTACCCTTTCAACGCTTGAAAAATACAACTACAAAACCTGGCTAAAAGCTGCTGCACAATTGAATTTCAGTCAAGAAGAACAAACAGAATTGTTATACGTTGAAATCACAGCAAAAGCCATTAAAAAACACGATAATATACTCCGAAAAGAAATGGGACTCGAAGAGTATACTATGGAAATACTTGAAAAATTTACCCCAACGAATCGATCGGCACAAGAAGCTAAACTAGGTTACTTAAAATGCATGAAAATGATTGGCATTGATAGTGATGAAAAAAATACTAATACCATTGAACAGCTAGATGAATATATATCAGGAAAAAAATCTGCATTTGAATCCAAAGAAATTCCTCCATTCGACTATAGGGCAGATATAGTAAAAGATAATTATTTAGATTTTACTGACCGGTATTATGGCAACAATGATGTAATGGGTACTGGTTCAATGCATGGCACCCATGTAACTGGTATCATTGGTGCAAAAAGAAATAACGGCATAGGTATAGATGGTGTTTCAGACAATGTACAAGTGATGACAGTAAGGGTTGTACCTGATGGCGATGAATACGATAAAGATGTTGCACTAGGTATTCGCTATGCGGTTGATAATGGAGCGAAGATTATTAATATGAGTTTTGGAAAATCGTTTTCTCCACAAAAAGCTTGGGTAGACAGCGCCATTAAATACGCTGCTTCAAAAGATGTATTAATATTACATGCAGCAGGAAATGATGGTGCTGATAATGATGTAAAGGAAAATTATCCGAGTCCAATATATTCCCTATGGAATTATAAAGCCGAAAATTTCATAAACATTGGTGCAAGTGGTGATCCTAAAATATCCAAATCAGTGGCTGCAGATTTTAGCAATTATGGAAAAATAAATGTCGACGTATTTGCACCTGGTGTAAAAATTTATTCTACCCTACCAGGAGGCACCCAATACGGCAATTTAAATGGCACCAGTATGTCTACGCCAATTGTTACAGGACTTGCTGCATTAATTCGTTCATACTATCCTGCGCTCTCTGCTGTACAAGTAAAAAACATTATTGAAACATCTGTATGGATACCCGACACCACTGCTATTAACATAAAGCCAGGTCAAAATCCAGAACCTGTTGCCTTTAGTAGTTTGAGCAAAACAGGTGGTATTGTAAATGCGTATTATGCCATTTCCGCTGCTGATTTAACCAAACCAATTAGTACAAAAGAAGCAGGAAAATCACTGCCTACAAAAAAGTCTAAATAAACCAGCAATACAAAGAAATAATTGTTACTGGTTTGATTTTGTTATCCCTTTAAATAGTTCCATTAGCTAAAAAGAAAATCCCGCATCAAATGAATGAAACGGGATTTTCAAATACCGGGGGATAAAATTTTATTTAGTCCCAAACAAGTGAACAGCCACTTGAACATCTTTAGAAACCATACCAATACCATAATTAAGGCCTATTAAAGTTCTGTCAATGCTAAAGAAAGCTTGAGCAAAAAAACCTTTATCATCTGCACTACGAATATTAGCAGTGAATTTTACAGGTATTGTAATTCCTTTAACGGTTAAGCTTCCAGTTACTTCTGCAGAATTATCACTTGTATAGTTTACTGTTTTAATTTCATAGGTTGCTTCGCCAAATTTTGCAACATCAAAAAAGTCTGGGCTTTTTAAGTGACCGGTTAATTTTTCACCACCACCAGCATCAGTTACTTTTAAATTTGCTAAGTCAATTACAAATTTTCCACCTTGTAATTTTCCTGCATTTACAGCTACTGAACCAGACTTCACAGAGAAAGACCCTGTATGAAAATCACCTTTTTTAGAACCAATCCAGTCGATTCTACTTTTTTCTGAATTAACACTATAGTTAACTACGTCTTTTTTCACATCTTTTGCTACAAAAGAAGAAAGCCCAATAATAAGGGCAAAACTGGTAACAGCTAAAATTGCATGTTTCATATTAATAATCTTTGATTTTTTACTTAAAATGACACAAAATGTGCAAAACAAAAATAAAATAATTAATGTTACAACACTAATTAATTATCTGCACCTATAATAAGGCGGTTTCTCTTATCTTCGCAAAAATTTAGTATCGTATGAACCTGCATGAATACCAGTCGAAGGAATTGCTTAAAAAATTCAATGTCCCGGTACAGGAAGGTATCGCCGTAGATACCGTAATGGCTGCTGAAGAAGCGTATCGCCAAATTAAAGCACAAACTAATAACAATTTTGCTGTTGTTAAGGCTCAAATCCATGCTGGTGGCAGGGGTAAAGGTAAAGTGATAGGTGGCGAACAACGTGGTGTAGCAGTAGGAAAAAGCCTTGAAGAGGTAAGTAACATTGCAAAAAACCTTCTTGGACATACGCTAGTAACTATCCAAACCGGTGAAGCTGGTAAAAAAGTTAATAAAATTTTAATTGCACAAGACGTATACTATCCTGGACCTAACGAAACAAAGGAGTTTTACCTTTCTATTTTGTTAGACCGTGCAAAAGGCCAAAACGTAATCATGTATAGTACCGAAGGTGGTATGGACATTGAGGAAGTTGCCCATAACACCCCAGAAAAAATATTCAAAGAATGGGTTCACCCAGGCGGCGGTTTACAAGGATTTCAGGCTAGAAAAATTGCTTTCAACTTTGGTTTAAGTGGCGAAGCATTTAAAAACTGCGTGAAATTTGTAACAAATTTATACAATGCTTATGTTAGCATTGATGCTAGCATGCTAGAAATCAATCCATTATTTAAAACTTCAGACGAAAAAATCATTGCAGTAGATTGTAAATTAAACCTAGATGACAACGCTTTAATGCGTCATCCAGATATTGCAGCTTTACGTGATGTAACAGAAGAAGATCCTACAGAAGTAGAAGCTGGTGAATACAATTTGAACTTTGTAAAACTCGACGGAAACGTAGGTTGTATGGTAAACGGAGCTGGTTTGGCAATGGCTACCATGGATATGATTAAGTTGAGTGGCGGAGACCCTGCTAACTTCTTAGACGTAGGCGGTACCGCTAATGCGCAAACAGTTGAAGCAGGATTCCGTATTATTATGAAGGACCCTAATGTTAAAGCAATTTTGATTAATATTTTTGGTGGAATTGTACGTTGCGACCGTGTTGCTGCAGGTGTAATTGAGGCTTTCAATAAATTAGGAAATATTTCAATTCCTATTATTGTTCGCTTACAAGGAACCAATGCCGTTGAAGCTAAAAAACTAATTGATGAAAGTGGATTGAAAGTTCAATCTGCTATTCAATTAAGTGAAGCAGCTGCTTTAGTAAAACAAGCTATCGCTTAATACTTCAATAATATTTTACAAAAAAGATCTCGCAATTGCGAGATCTTTTTTTTTGATAAAAGTTATTTATTGAAAACTATTCTGCAAAAAATTATCAGGATTAAACCCTGGAATTTTCTGGTGATCAACGCCTAGTATCTCTCCTATTTTTTGCAATGTATTTACTTCAATACCTGTAATACCATTTTCAATATTGCTTAAATTAGAAATACTCATGCCTAATTCTGTAGCAACGTATTTTAAAGGCAAGCCTTTTAATCCCCGCAAAGATTTAATGTTTTTTCCTAAATGAAGTCTTTCTGTTTTTCTTTCGTGATAGCGCATAGTAGTTGTTTTTAATACCACAATACTAGTTTACACAAACTATTGCTAAAACCGATTATCACCCAAATAGTAACCGTGTATCAACCTGATTATTTATTCTGCAAAAACCCTTCTGGAAGCACTTTTACAACGGTGATAGGACTAAAAATATAATGTAACCTAGTGCTGATTTCTTCGCAATCAATTCGCTTGCGCCTTACAGGGCCTCGACGAAATATTTTTCCATTTTCTGTTTGAAACAAACTGCCTTCTTCTAATTGAGATACCGTTGTATGGTCTTCTTTGATAGATTCATTGTATTTGCGTAATACAAGCAGCAATTCAGTTTCTCCATTTGCAGTAGCAGCAGGATTAGCTATTGATTTTTGAAGTGCTTTTTCTATTTCTGGTGTAAAGACTTTTAACTGAACAAATCCTATTAATAATTTACTATAAGTTGATTTCCATTCTTTACCGTGTGCATCTACTTTATTACGATATACTTCATATGTAAGCATATGGGCTAGCTCGTGCAAAAGCGTGATTAAAAATTCATACTTATTTAAATTGCCATTTACACTTATGCGGTGATTACCTCCCCAACCTGCATGCCTATAATCGCCCAGAACAGATTTGCGCTGTTTGGTTACTGTTAAATGAACTTTGTATTGGTGTAGGTACGCTACAACAGGCTCAAAACTCCCAGCAGGCAAATAACCCGATAATTGATGCAATGGATGCTCAGTTACTGACATCTTTGGTAGTAGGTTTCACAGTTAATCCAATTCTAACATCTAGCCAAGTATATAATAGGTATAAGGCCATTCCAATAAATAACCCATTTATATTTTTATTTTCTCCAGCATTATATAAATACACAAAAGCGGCAGTGCCTAGTACAAAAAGTTTTAATATCACCGAACCCATTACTCCTCTTATCATGGCATGTGGATTGGTTTGTTGCATGGCTTTATTATGTTGCGCAACATTATATAAGCTGAAAACAAACAACAGCGTATTGGCTCCTATCACCACCAATTGGTCAATTTTAAAGGCATTTAATTGAGATGAAAATACCAAAGACACTATAGTAACCATTACAAAAACGATGCTAATAGGAATAAATATTTTGTGCTTCTGTTGCATTACTTTTTTTTAGATGTTTCTTTAATTAATTTAATAAAAATAGCTAGCAAAGCTAGTAATGGCAATACCCAAACCAATAATGAAAATCCGATTCCTATTTTTTTATCTATCCAATTTCCTAGGTATAAGGTAAGTAATAGCGTAACCATTAACTGCGAGGCCAGACCTGCATATTTTAATAAAAGGTTGTTGGATGGTTGTTTTTCTGGCATTATTCGTTTGAAATAGCTTTTTTGGGCACGTCTAAAAGAACCGTATCTCTTTGGGTTGGGGTTGTACCATTTAAAACCTTTTTAATACTTTCTAGGTATTGGTCTTTGTATTTAATGGATTGTTCTAATGAATCGGTTCTAATTTTTAATAGTTGGAGGGCAGTTCTACTTTCACGGGTACCATACCCAGGTATATAATATTTAATAGGCGTAAAAGCAATAAGGGCAATGGTTAAGCCTACTAATAAAACCAAACTAGTACTTAAGCCTATATATACACTTAAGCGCGATAATTTAAACGTAACTACTTCTTCGTAGGTATCGTCATTCATTACTACCAACCGGTAATTGTTACGTAATCGCTTGAGGGTATCGTTGTGTTCTAGTTTAGCCATATTGTTAAATCAAGTTAAAGGTAGGATTCCATAAGCTTTTAGCAACCTTGAAATAGGAAATAACTGTAATTTTAAAAAGATTTTCTTTACTATTGTTTAAATGAGCCTGATAAAGTATAAAAAAGTTGGTTTTTTAATGGTGAGTGTGCCCTTATTATTGTTTCAATATAAGGGAAGCGCTCAAGCTTTTAGCACCATTGAACTCAACAAACCGGCTAAATACGAAAACAGGACCCTTCCTGCCGAAAATACCCCTTTAACCAAAATATCGCGCACCAAGAAATTCTATCAAAATACAGTTAGCCATTACAATTATTATTTTAATGCCAATAAAAAAATTGTAGAGATCCTAGAAAAAGGGAAAGAACGTTTTAAAGAAGATTATACTACCCTACTGCCATTTTATAATTATACTATAAAAGATTTGTCGGAAGATAGAACACAGTTAGACTCTGTAATTTACAAATGCACCGCTGGTATTGTTTTACATGATTTACGATCTGACTGGGTAGATGATTTGTATTTGCTAATGGGGCAAGCCTTTTTATTTAGAAATGATTTTGATTCTGCAACGCAGGTGTTTAAATATATTAACTATGCGTTTTCACCTAAGGACGAAAATTACGATATCCCTATAGGCAGTAATGCAAGTAATAACAATGGCATATTTTCAATTGTTACCAAAGAATCTAAATCTGTTTGGAAAAAATTAACCACAGAGCCTCCTAGTAGGAATGAAAGTTTTTTATGGCAAATAAGAACCTACCTAGAACAAGATAAATTATCTGAAGCAGAAGGCTTAATTCAACTGTTAAGAGCTGACCCTAATTTTCCAAAAAGATTAGTTGCAAGTTTGCATGAAATGACTGCCTTTGCATTTTATAAAGAGCAATCTACAGATAGTGCCGCTTGGCATTTGAATAAGGCTTTAGAACAATCTATTAATAGACAAGAAAAAGCACGTTGGCAATTTTTGATAGGACAATTATACTCCCTTTCTAAAAAAGATAGCTTAGCGGTTCATGCATATCAATTAGCCATTAATAATACTACAGATCCAACATTAGAAGTATATGCACACTTAGCCATTAGTGCGTTAGAAGCTGGTCATAAAAAAAATGCAGTTGAAGAAAACCTAAATGAATTATTAAAAATGGGTAAGCGCCCATTGTTTGAAGGATATAAAGACATCATTTATTATGCTGCTGCAAAATTAGCCATTCAACAAAATAAAATTAAAGCTGCACAAACTTATTTAACAAAAAGTCTTCAATCAAGTGCTAGCAATTCCATACAAAGAGAAATGAGTTTTTTATTATTAGCAGATTTAAACTACGATAAAAAAAATTATACCGACGCTTACAGATTCTACGACAGTTTACAAATTGCACAATTAAAAGAACTCGATAAAAATAAAGTTGAATCACGCAAACCTGGCTTAAAAATTATTACAGAAAACATGGCTGTAATAACTAGAGAAGACAGCTTACAGAAATTGGCACTCATGCCAGTTGAAGAAAGAAATACAGCTATTAAAAATAAGTTAAAACAACTTCGAAAATTAGCAGGATTAAAAGAGCAAGAAAATCAAGACCCAAGTTTTGGAGGCGGAAATTTAATGGGTAATAGTATTCAAACAACCGATTTATTTTCTACCGCTAATAATGAATTTTATTTTCAAAATACTTCCTTAAAACAAAATGGCTTTATTGAATTTAAATCTAAATGGGGCACTCGACCTAATATTGACAACTGGCGCAGACAATCCGCTATTGAAAAATCATTTGCTAAATCAAACCCAACTGCAATAGCAGTTGCAACGCCATTAGTGGATAAAAACGCAACGGCAGGAACAGCAGTTGTAGCAGAAGAACTAAGTTTTGAATCTTTAGAGCGTAAACTGCCTTTAAGTTCCGAAAAAATGTCGGCTTCCTATGTGCTTATTTTAAATGCACTATTAGCAAACGGATCTGTTTTTCAAAACCAAATTACCGATTATCCTAGTGCCATTGAAGTTTATAAAACAATTATCCAACGTTTTCCCGACATCAGCGAAACAGAAAAGTCTTTATTTAATTTAGCCAATTGTTACGATAGAAATGACCAACCCATTCAAGCAGATTCTGTACGTGGATTGTTGAGTAAAAACTTTGTTGGCGGTGTTTATACAAAACAATTGGCCAAAGCTTCTGCTAATAAAAAAACTGATCCTGCATCAGATACCTATATAAAAATTTACAACCTATTTGTAGCTGGTGATTTTAATGAGGCTTTTGCAGCGAAACAACAAGCAGATAAATTATTTGGAAAAACTTATTGGACACCACAACAATTATTTATTGAATCTATCTATTACGTTAAACAGAGAAACGATAGCACGGCAATTAATACCCTACATCAATTAATTCAATTATTTCCCAAATCAATTATGGCTACAAAGGCAACAACCATGATTGAAGTATTAAATAAGCGAAAAGAAATAGAAACTTATTTAACTAATTTAAGTATTGAAAAAACCGATGAGCCTATTACGCGTGCCGTTGATTTAAATAATAGTTCAGCCGAAAAAAACATAACATCAGCAGCGCCGATTGGTATTAATAAATCAGTTCAAAGCGAAATGAAAGTAGGTGGTAAATTAGAAGCACTTGGCCTAGCCCCTAATAAAACAAACGGATACGTATTTAATGCGGCCGATTCTCAATGGGTAGTTGTTGTTTTAGATAAAGTAGACGCCATTTTTGCTAGTGAAGGAAAGAATGCCTTTAATCGTTTTAATAGAGAAACAGGTAGTAGTGAAAATATTGCATTGAATGCAATGGCATTAAATGCCCAATACCAATTTATTATGATGGGGCCGTTTATTAATGCTGCGGTAGCAATGGACTATATTGGTAAAACAAAACCATTTGCCAAATCAAGAATCATTCCATGGCTATCAGCAGAAAAATATAGTTTTACAATGATTAGTAATAAAAACTTAACCATATTAAAAGAAACAAAAGACATAGCGGCTTATGAAAAATTTATTCGGGAAATATTTCCGGATGTATTTTAGTTTGTGTAATTAGTTTCTAAGTTAGTTTTACAATAAGATTATCGTAATTTTTTATACCAATAAGTATGTCTAAACCGGTTAAAATATTTTGGCGCATTTTTTTTGGAGGAATGGCTTTTGTGGCGCTGTTTTTATTAATGATTAATTGGGGTTGGATTGGCGACATGCCAGATATTGAAGACATTGAAAACCCAACCGCCTTACAAGCCAGTCAGGTGTATGCACAAGACGGCTATTTAATGGGTAAATATTATATAGAAGATCGTATCAATGTATTCTATAAAGACATTAGCAAGCATGCTATTAATGCACTTGTTGCCACCGAAGACAAACGCTTTTTTGAACACAGTGGTATTGATGCACAAGGTTTGGCTAGGGCATTCTTTTATTTAGGAAGCCAAGGTGGTGCCAGCACCATTACCATGCAAACTGCCAAAAACTTATTTACAGAAAATTGGAGTACTAAAAATTTCTTACTTCGAAGTATTCAAAAATTAAAGGAAGGGATAATTGCCATTAAATTAGAGCGCAATTTTACCAAAGAAGAAATTCTAACATTGTATTTAAATACGGTTGCATTTGGTGATAATGTATTTGGTATTCGCAATGGCGCAAAAACATTTTTTCAAAAAGAACCCGACCGTTTAAATGTAGAAGAAGCAGCTGTTTTAATTGGTATGATTAATGGACCAGGTTTGTACAACCCACGCCGTAACCCACGCCAGGCTTTAGAAAGAAGAAACCTAGTGTTAAACCGAATGGTTACTAAAAACTATTTGGGTGCTGCAGAAGCAGAAGTACTAAAGCACAAACCCATTGAATTAAATTTTAAAAAATTAGACGAGAGTGCTGGACTAGGACCCTACTTTAGAATGATTTTGGGCGAAGACATGAAAAAATGGTGCAAGACCCATAAAAAATCTAATGGCGATAATTACGATTTATTTAGAGATGGATTGCGTATTTACACCACTATCAATCCTCGAATGCAGCAATATGCCGAAGAAGCAGTTGCCAAGCACATGAGTTATATGCAAAAGCTTTTGAACACCCAAGAAAACATGAAAACTGGGTCTGTTTGGAAAAATTTTGAATCGATTTTAGAATCGGCCATGAAGCAAAGTGATCGTTGGCATAACCTTAAAAAAGAAGGATTAGACGAAGAAGAAATTAGGGCATCTTTCAAACAAAAAATTCCAATGCATGTATTTGCTTGGAATAATACCCGCGGAAAAGATACCGTGATGACGCCTTATGATTCTATTAAATACCACCGTCAAATGTTGCAAGCCGGATTTATGGTGATGGATCCTTTAACTGGTGAAGTAAAAGCATGGGTTGGTGGTATTGATTTTAAAACATTTAAATACGACCACGCTAATATCAACACCAAAAGACAAGTAGGTTCAACCATGAAACCGCTTTTGTATAGTTTGGCTATTGAAGAAGCAGGATTTACACCCAATACAACTGTATACGATAACCAACAAAGTTTTGGTGCCTACGGATTGGTTCCTGCAACAAGTAAGTCTTGTACAGGTGCTGCAATGCCCATGGCAGAAGCATTGGCAAAGTCGCGCAACTGTGCATCGGCTTATATTATGAAACAATTAGACAACACAGGAAACAATGGTGCTAAGCGTTTTGTTGAATATTTAAAACGTTGTAACCTGCAAACAAAAATTGAACCCTACCCTTCTATAGCACTAGGCTCTTGCGAAATTTCTTTGTTTGAAATGATGCAAGCGTATAGCATGTTTCCTGGTAGAGGACTCAATGCTAAACCGATGTTTATTACAAGAATTGAAGATAGAAATGGCAATGTGTTAGAGAGTTTTAGCCCACAACGCAAAGAAGTAATTAGTGATGTAACAGCTTACTCTGTAATTAAAATGATGCAAGGTGTTGTACAAGTAGGAACAGCACGTGGCATTTGGAGTTACGACCTACCAGCAGGAATGGAAATTGCTGGAAAAACAGGAACCACCAATGAAAATAGTGATGCATGGTTTATGGGATATACGCCACAATTATTAGCAGGAACATGGGTGGGAGCAGATGACAGATTTATTCGTTTTAGTAATGAAAATTTAAATGGACAAGGTGCACGTGCTGCTATGCCAATATGGGCTTATTTCTTTGCAAAAGCGGCTGCAGATCCTAATTGTGGCATTGATGTAAACCAAACTTTTGTGAAGCCAGAAACAATGCCGAATGATATTCTAATTGATTATATTAATGGAACGTCCGCACCATTAGGCGCTGAAGGCGAAGACCAAGGAAACGGAACAGTTACAGATTATAGTGTACCAAAAGACATTAAGCCAGAAGATATAAAAGCAGAGTCTGATCCGTATGTTGAAGACGCTAAAAAAGCAACTGTCAAACCACCAATTGACAATAAAGATAAAACGGTTCCAAAACCTTTAGAGAGCAAACCTGCTACAACGCCACCTGCAGTAATAAAACCTGTAGACAAAGGCAAAGCAGTGATGCCTCCACCCATTAAAAAAACGGGTACAGGAAATTAACTTTTTTAAGCAGTAGCAAAATGTGTTGCTTTTAGAAAAAATGTTTATTCAATTACAATGATAGCAACACTAAGCATCGTTCGATACCCCAAGTGGATGGGATGGGCAGGATTCATTTCCATGGCCATTTTTCGACTACCCTTATGGCGCAATTCATCCATTCTGTTTTGGAAATTAATGGGCTGTGGCAAAGGAGGAAGCTTTAGCATAACCCCAGATTTACAACAATGGGCCATATTAACTGTTTGGGAAAATTTACCAATAAGCGTTGATTCAAACAATTCACTAAGTCAAACAATAGCACAAGAAAATGCCGCTAATATTTATGGAAAGTTTATAAGTGGCTGGTGGAAATTAATGGGCGCTGAAATTTATACCCTTATACTAGAACCAATAGAAGGACATGGCTATTGGGATGGCAAACAACCTTTTGGCCAATTAACAAAATCCAATGAATATAATGGTACTATTTGCGTTTTAACAAGGGCCACTATTCGATTAAATAAACTACAACATTTCTGGAATAACGTTGAAAGCGTGGCAAAGAATATGGCAAGTTCAAAAGGTTTTATACAATCGGTTGGAATTGGAGAAATCCCTTTTATTAAACAAGCCACCTTTAGTATTTGGGAAAGCAAAGATGATATGAAGAATTTTGCTTATAAGTTACACGATCATACTGCAGTAATAGCAAGAACAAGAAAGGAAAAATGGTATAGCGAAGACCTATTTGTTAGATTTAAACCCCTTGCATCTTTTGGAAGTTTAAACGGAATAGACCTATTAAAGCCCTAGTTCTTTTGCACATTCAATTAAGTTAACAATATAATACACTTGAAAATTAGCCGTAAAAGCTTATTTTTGGCACTTGTGTAGTTCAAACACAGTCCGTTTTGGGAGCCATTTTGTGTTTTTTATCTTATTAAGAAAGAATTGAATATCTACATGTCTGAAAAAAAAGTAACTAAAATAGGCGTATTAACTTCAGGAGGTGATGCCCCAGGAATGAATGCTGCGGTAAGAGCAGTAGTAAGAACCGGAATTTTTCATGGATTAGAAGTGTTTGGAATCATGCGCGGATACAATGGCATGGTAGAAGACGATATCTTTCAGATGGATTCTAAATCTGTTGCCAATATCATCCAACGTGGTGGTACCATTTTAAAAACTGCCCGTAGTATGGAGTTTTTTGAGCCAGAAGGCCGACAAAAAGCCTACGAAAACCTCAAAAAAAGAGGTATTGATGGTTTGGTTATTATTGGAGGAGATGGAAGTTTTAGAGGTGCCCAACGTTTTAGCAATGAATACGATATTCCTTGTATAGGCATTCCAGGAACGATTGACAAAGACATAGCAGGTAGCGATGCAACCATTGGTTTTGATACAGCTGTTAACACCGCAGTGGAAGCTATTGATAAAATTCGCGACACCATGGATGCACATGATCGTTTATTTATTGTGGAAGTAATGGGCCGAGATGCAGGATATATTGCCTTACACAGTGGTATTGCTACAGGTGCTGAAAATATTTTGATTCCTGAATCAAAAACAGATATTGAAGAATTAATCATTTCCCTTACCAAGAACGAGAAAAGACAAAAATTGGTTAACCTGATTGTGGTAGCTGAAGGAGACGAATTTGGCGGAGCAAATGAATTGGCAAAAGTCATTAAAGAAAGAGTGCCTCAAGCAGATACACGCGTTTGTATTTTAGGACATATTCAACGTGGTGGTTCACCATCTTGCCAAGACAGATTAATTGCTAGCCATATGGGCTACTATGCAGTTGAAAGCTTAATCATTGGTAGAAACAATGTTATGGTTGGTGTTGTGAATAATAAAATACACTACACACCTTTAGATAAAGCAGTAAAAGAAAAACAAAAAATTGGTCAAGAATGGATGAAGATTGTAAAAATATTGGCCAGCTAATCCATTTTTAAAAAATATACTAATCTATTAACCCCCGTAAAACGAATAGAACCTATGTCAAAGAATATTGATAAATACCTACACAAAGAAATGGATATAAAAGCTGGTGTTGACCATGTTAACCACCGCACTAAAATTGTAGCAACAGTAGGTCCTGCATGTGATTCTTACGAACAGTTATTAGACTTAGTAAATGCTGGCGTTAATATTTTTCGCTTAAACTTTTCTCACGGAAGTCATGAAGACAAATTAACCATTATACAACATATTCGCAAAATCAATAAAACACAACCAGTAAACATTGCCATTCTTGGAGATTTACAAGGACCAAAATTACGTGTTGGAGAAATTGAAAATAATTCATTAGATGTAAAAGCTGGAGACATTTTAACTTTTACCAACCAAAAATGTGTTGGAACATTAGAAAAAATTTATGTTTCTTATCCTAACCTAGCAGGCGATGTTATAATGGGTAATACCATTATGATTGACGATGGTAAAATAGAAGTAAAAGTTGTTGGAATTGAAACCAATGGAGACGTGAAAGTATTGGTAACACTAGGCGGTAACCTTTCTTCAAAAAAAGGAATCAACTTACCAGATACTAAAATTTCATTACCAGCACTTACCGAAAAAGATTTAATTGATTTAGCTTTTATTATTGAGCAAGAATGCGATTGGGTGGCATTAAGCTTTGTTAGAAGCGTAGATGATATTGTGAAGTTAAGAGGTAAATTGAATGAGAAAAATAGCAAAACTAAAATCATTGCTAAAATTGAAAAGCCAGAAGCACTTGTAAATATTCGCGATATCATTTTAGAAAGCGATGCCATTATGATTGCACGCGGAGACCTAGGTGTTGAATTACCAATCGAACAAATTCCATTGATTCAAAAAGAATTAATTAGAAAATGTTTACACCGTGCAAAACCGGTAATTGTTGCTACCCAAATGATGGAAAGCATGATTGATCGTGTGAAGCCAAATCGTTCTGAAATTACCGACGTTGCAAATGCCGTTTTAGAAGGCGCAGATGCCGTAATGTTAAGCGGAGAAACTGCCGCAGGTAATCACCCAGCATTGGTGGTTCAAACCATGCGTAAAATTATCATGGAAGTTGAAAAGAAAGAATATCGTTACGATCGTTCTGCCGATTTAAAACCACAAGCCCATTCCCCATCATACCATAGCGATGCCATTTGCTACAATGCTTGTAAAATTGCAGAAGATGTAGAAGCAAATGCTTTAATAGGAATGACACAGAGCGGCTATACAGCATTTATGCTTAGTAGTTACCGCCCATCATCACCATTATTCATCTTTACCAAAGAACGTTCATTGGTAAACCAATTAAGCTTAAGCTGGGGTGTACGCGCTTTCTACTATGATGAAGAAGAAGGAATTGACAATATGATTCAAGACCAGATTAATATCTTAAAAGAACGTGGTTTTATAAAAGAAGGTGATGTAGTTGTAAATACGGGAAGTACGCCAGTTCAATTGCACTTACCAACCAATATGATCAAGCTAACCAAAGTGTAAATACATTACAATTATAATTATATTAAAAAAGATTCCCCTTACCGAGGAATCTTTTTTAATTTACAGCACTCAATAAACACTTGACCATGAAAAAACTGTTGTTGCTTTTGTGTCTAATACCTTATTTAGGATTTAGCCAAGCCATTGATTCTGTATGGTTTGTAAACAATTACTCAAAAAAAGAATTAACTATCACCATGAGAGATGGTGTAAAATTGTTTACCAATATATATATCCCAAAAGATAAAACGATCCAACACCCTATTTTAATGACCCGCACTCCTTACTCTTGTGCGCCTTATGGAGAAAATAATTATAATAAAATATGGTATAGCGCAAGGAGTTATTTTGCTAAAGAGCAATACATTCTTGTTCAGCAAGATGTACGCGGCCGTTGGATGAGTGAAGGAAGCTTTGTAGATGTTCGCCCTTATAATCCCAACAAAAAAACCAATCAAGACATAGACGAAGCCAGTGACACTTACGATACCATTGACTGGTTGGTAAAAAATGTAACCAATAACAATGGCAATGTTGGTGTATTTGGTACTTCATACCCAGGATTCTATGCGGCAATGGCTGCATTGAGCAACCACCCTGCACTAAAAGCAACCAGCCCTCAAGCACCCGTAACCGATTGGTTTGCTGGAGATGATTTTCACCACAATGGAGCATTTATGCTTATGGATGCATTTGGCTTTTATAGCTCCTTTGGAAAGCCTCGTCCGTTGCCAACAACAATAGGACCATCAGGATTTAATTTTCCTATTCAAGACGCTTATGAGTTTTATATGCGCAACACCATCCCCCAACTAAGCAAAATTATGGGTGATAGCATTGCTTTTTGGAATGATCTGATGAACCATGGGGCATATGACGATTGGTGGAAAAAAAGAAACGATCGTAACTATGTTCAAAATATTTCTGCTAAAATTCCAACCCTAATTGTTGGTGGATTATTTGATGCAGAAGACTGTTATGGTGCCTGGAATTTATACAAAGCCATTGAAGCAAAAGCAACTAATAATAACCAATTGGTAATGGGTCCTTGGTACCATGGCCAGTGGGGTTCTAAAGACGGTACGCATTTAGGCAATATCCAATTCGGGGATAATACCAGTGATTGGTATCAAAAAAATATTGAATTGCCTTTCTTTAATTTTTATTTAAAAGGAAAAGGATCTGTTGAAAAAATAGCAGAAGCCAATATCTTTTTCTCTGGCGAAAACAAGTGGAAACAATTTGCAAAATGGCCTGCTACCAATATGCAAACCCGCGATTTGTTTTTAACTGCCAATGGCCAATTGAGTTATACAGGTGGAACAGACAATACTACAACAGATTATATAAGTGATCCTGCAAAACCAGTACCCTATGTAGAAAAAGCGCATATGGGCAGAACCAGAGAATACATGACCGACGACCAACGCTTTGCTGCAAGACGCCCAGATGTATTGGTGTATCAAACACCTATTTTAACAGAGGACCTAACCCTAGCAGGCCCTGTGGTTGCGGATTTGCTTGTTAGCATCAGCACAACAGACGCAGATTTTGTGGTAAAAATTATTGATGTATTTCCAGATGATTTTAATTATACAGCAGAAGATACTTATCCTATGAATGGCTACCAAATGCTAGTACGTGGAGAAATTATGCGTGGTAAATTTAGAAACAGTTTAGAAAAGCCAGAAGCATTTATACCAGGTAAACCAACACAAGTAAAATACGCACTACCAGACATTGCACATACCTTTAAAAAAGGGCATCGATTGATGGTGCAAATACAAAGTAGTTGGTTTCCTTTGGTTGATAGAAACCCACAAAAATTTGTAGACATTTATCATGCAAGTGCTTCAGATTTTCAAAAATCTACCATTAAAATTTTCAACAATAAATCAAAAATCATTTTACCTATTTTAAAATAAGCAACCTATATGAAAAAAATTGCTACATCATTATTGTTATTGGTAATACTTCTGCAAACAAATGCACAAGTAGTATCTATCATACCGCAACCCACAAAAATTACTCAAGAAGCACAAGGAACTGCTACCATTAATGCGCAAACCATTATTGTGTTAGCTAGTGCAGATTTAGCACCTTCTGCAAATTTTTTAAATGATTATTTGCAATCATTTTTTGGATTTAAATTAAAGGTGATTAATACAACTGCAAATTCAAATGCCATTGTACTTAGTGTAACAAATATTGCATCTGAAAATAATATACCTGGTGCTTATACTTTAAAGATTAATCAAAAAGGTATTCAAGTAAAAGGTGCTAATCCTACTGGAGCTTTTTATGGTATACAAAGTTTAATACAAATTTTACCTACTGTAAAAACAGCAAATCTTTCAGTACCCTATTTAACAGTTGAAGACCATCCGCGTTTTGCTTACAGAGGGATGCACCTAGATGTTGGCCGACATTTTTTTAGTGTAGATTATGTAAAAAAATACATTGACTTTATTGCCATGCACAAAATGAATAATTTTCATTGGCATTTAACCGAAGACCAAGGATGGAGAATTGAAATAAAAAAATATCCAAACCTAAC
>JBAXPJ010000010.1:0-52112 GCA_037132335.1 Sediminibacterium sp.
CCAGATCCTGTTGTAAACATTTCAAATCCAGTGCGTAAAAAACTATTGATCCAGATGGTTCCTTCTGTGCCCATTACTTCGTCTCGGAGGTCTAATCCACCCCTAAAAGTCCAACTAACTTCAAACTGACCAATGGCGCCATTTTCGTATTTAATTAAGCCAATAGCATGGTCTTCTGCATCAATAGGTTTTACTTGTGTATCGGCCCAGCACATCACTTCTATGGGCTTAATATCTTTGCCAATATAACTACGTGCAATTTCTACGCAATGGCAACCTAGGTCTAAAATACAGCCACCGCCTGCTTGTTCAATATCCCAAAACCATTCACTGTGTGGGCCAGGATGGGTTTCTCTAGATTTTGCCCAAAGAATTCTGCCGAGTGCACCTTCGCGTACGCTCGCTTCTGCTTTAATGAATTTTGGAGTATACACTAAGTCTTCTAAATAGCCATTAAAAATTCCGGCTTCTTCTACGGCCAATAACATTCTTTTTGCTTCGGCTGCATTGCGTCCTAGGGGCTTTGTAGTCATTACCGCTTTTTTGTGTTTACAACAAAGCATTACCGCTGCTTCGTGTAAATTATTGGGTAGTGCAATACATACAATATCTACATCAGGGTTTGCTATGGATTCTTCCATATTGGTGGTCCAATGTGCACACTGATAATCGTTGGCAAATTTTTGTGCGCTTTCTTCTCTGCGCGAATAAATACTTACTACTTTGTCGCGTGTTCTATAACCTTGTAAAGCATCTGCATAAAATCGTCCGATAAAACCGGATCCAAGCATGGCTATTCTTTGCATACGAATGTGTTGTTTATTTGTTAGTGACTAATTTGTGTTTTCTTTTCTTTAAAAAACAGCATAAAATAAATTAAAGCTGCGAGTGCAATATACGCTGGTGTGTACCAAATGCTTTGCCAATCGTGGCCTGTTTCAATTTTATATTTATCTACAGTGAATCCTGAGTAACGTGCGCCAATAAACATTCCTACGCCATAAGTAGCAAAAGTAAATAAGCCTTGTGCTGCATTTTTAATTTTATCACCTGCTTTTTTCTCGGTATACATATAGCCTGTAACAAAGAAAAAATCGTAGCAGATTCCATGCAATAAAATACCTGCATATAACATCCAATTATTACTTTCTGCATTTCCATAAGCAAAAAATAAATAACGTAATATCCAAGCAGTCATTCCCATGAGCAACATTTTCTTTACACCAATTCTATTAAATAAAAATGGAATGGCTAATATAAAAGCCGCTTCAGAAACTTGACCAAGCGTCATTTTACTAGCGGCATTTGCTACATGAATTTCATTTAAAAAAGTATTTGCAAATCCATAATAAAATGAAAGCGGAATACATACTAAAATGGCTGCAATAAAAAATACCAAATAAGGTTTGTCTTTAAACAATACAAATGCTTCTGAACCTAAAGCACTTGAAGCATCGGTTGTTGCTGCTTTTGGTGGCGTATTTGGCAAAACAAAACTGAGTAAACCTAAAATCACAGAACAACTTGCTGCTAAATAAAAAGTAGTGGCTGTTTTTTCAATATTCATTTGACCAATGGTTACACCAGCTACTATCCATCCGAGGGTTCCAAATACCCTGATCCAAGGGAATTGTTTTCCTGGGTCGGTCATTTGAGAGAAGGCAATGCTATTACTTAGCGCAATGGTTGGCATATACAATAATGCATATCCTAAAACCACCCAATAGAATCCACTAGTTTCCATTCGGGTAGCAAGAAATAATAATACGGCACCAATGATATGTAAAACGCCCATAATTTTTTGTGCGGCAAAATACCTGTCTGCTACTAATCCTACAAAAAATGGAGAAATCATTGTTGCAATGGCCAATGCGCCATATGCAGCGCCTATTTCCATGCCAGATGCTTGAAGGTGTTCCGTCATATAGGTGCCCATGGTTACATACCAAGCTCCCCATATAAAATATTCTAGAAACATCATAGACGCGAGTAATGAACCTGTTTTTGTTTTCATATATCAGTGGGTGTTTGAATAATTCTAATTGAGTTAGATTAATTCGTTTAGAAATATCTAACAATTTAATTAAATCCTTGATACGCTTAGTAGAAATAGATTTTTTTCTTTTCGTCTGATAAAAAACGGATATTTACTTCTATTAATCAAATAGCATCAACAGATAAAAAATACTTGTATGAAACAGTTTAAATTTATGCTTATTTGCTTGCTATTTGCAGGTAGCTTTTTGTCTTTTGATACAACCAAAAAACCTTTACGTATTTTGGTATTTAGTTTAACAAAAGCATTTCACCATAGTTCCATTCCTGCAGGTGTTGCTGCCCTTCAAAAAATTGGTAAAGACAATGGATTTGAAGTTGATACTACAACTGATGCTACTTTCTTTAATGAAAAACAATTAAAAAAATATGCAGCAGTAGTTTTCATGAGTACTACTGGTGATATTTTAAATGACGAACAGCAAATTGCATTTCAAGGATATATTCATAATGGCGGTGGATTTGTAGGTATTCATGCTGCATCAGATACCGAACATGATTGGCCATGGTATAATCAATTAGTAGGTGCTTATTTTAAGAAGCATCCCAAACCACAAGAGGCTACTTTAAATGTAATTGATGGCACACATATTTCTACAATTCATTTGCCAAAAGAATGGAAACGTTTCGACGAGTGGTATAATTTTGTTAGCATTCAACCAGACTTGCACGTGTTAATTACCATTGATGAAAAATCATATACCGGTGGCATGAATGTAGACTTTCATCCAATGAGTTGGTACCACGATTTTGAAGGTGGAAGGGCTTTCTACACTGAGTTTGGTCACACAGATGCTTCTTTTTTAGAACCATTATTTATTCAGCATTTAACTGGCGCAATTGCGTATGCAGTGAATAAAAAATAATTAAGCAAGCGCCTGTAAAATATCTTTCAAAATATCATCCTTGTGCTCTAGTCCTACACTAATACGGATAAGTCCTGGGGCAATATTTACAGCTATTCTTTCTGCTTCTGTGAGTTTTGCATGCGTAGTACTGGCAGGGTGCGATGCAATGCTTCTGGTGTCTCCTAAATTGGCAGTTAAAGACAACATTTTTAAAGCGTCTAAGAATTTTCTTCCTGCTTCAATACCACCAGCTAATTCAAAACATACAATGCCTCCACCATTTTGCATTTGTTGAATAGCAATATTATAATGTGGATGACTAGGTAAGAATGGATAGCGCAAAGTTTTTATTGCAGGATGGTTTTCTAATTGTTGTGCAATGTATAAAGCATTAGATGCATGTCTTTCCATACGCACATCTAAGGTTTCTAAACTCTTACTTAATACCCATGCATTAAATGGAGATAATGCGGGTCCAGTACTTCTGCAGAACAAATAAATTTCTTTAATCAATTCTTTTTTTCCAACAACTACGCCACCCAAAACCCTTCCTTGTCCATCTAGCCATTTTGTGGCACTATGTACCACAAGGTCTGCGCCAAAATCAATAGGCTTTTGGTTTACAGGCGTTGCAAAGCAATTGTCTACATTAAATATGAGTTTGTTTTCTTTGGCAATTTTTCCAATCATTTTAAGGTCTAGTATTTCTAAACCAGGATTGGTTGGGGTTTCTATATAAATCATTTTGGTATTGGGTCTAACAGCCGCTTGCCATTCTGCTGCAGTTGCGTTGGCAGAAACATAACTATATTCAATACCAAATTTTGGCAAGTATTTTGAAATGACGGTATGCGTACTTCCAAAGATTGAATTGCAGGCCAATAGATGGTCTCCTTGCTTTAATAAAGCCATAAACGAGCCAGACACTGCACTCATACCAGATGCAGTAGAATAGCCCGCTTCAGCGCCTTCTAACGCCACCATTTTATCTGTAAATTCTTTCACACCAGGATTGCTAAATCGGCTATAAATATTATCGTCCGATTCATCGGCAAAAGCCGCACGCATTTCTTCGGCAGTATCAAAACAAAAACTACTGGTTAAGAACATGGGTGTAGAATGTTCCATTTCGTTTGTTCGATCGGTTTGTATGCGGATGGCTTGTGTTTGTTGATTTGGCATTACTGAAGCTAATTATTTTTAAGGAATATATTTTTTAGATAACCACTGATTTCCATTCAATAATGGCACCTGCTGCTCTTAATGTTGCTGCTACCGAACAATATTTATCAACGGATAGGGCACAGGCTTTATGGGCTTTTTCGGCATCTACTTCTCCCGAAAACTCAAAAAGGATAAAAATATGTTTCCAAAGAGCAGGTTCTTTTCCTTGTTCTCTTTCGGCGTCAATGGTCATTTTAAAGGATGAAACTTGTTGCTTTTGCTTCTTTAAAATAGACACAATATCCACACCACTACAACCTCCCAAACCCATCAACAATGATTGCATAGGGCGGATTCCAGCGTTTTGTCCACCAATTTCTGCAGCAGCATCCATTTGTATGGAATGGCCGTTACTATCCTTGCCTTCAAACCCGTAATCTCCAATGGTTCTGGTGAGCTCAATTCTGGTCATTTTAAAAATTTATGCAAATGTAATTTATCCATTCCCTTATTTTGCTATTGAATTACGGAAATTATCACATGAATATATTTCATCATAAGCAGCAGTTTAGCCTAGAAAACGGTACAGTATTACCAGAAATTCAAATTGGGTACCATACTTATGGCAGTTTAAATGCTGCTAAAGACAATGTGGTTTGGATTTGTCATGCATTAACAGCTAATGCAGATGTGGCTGATTGGTGGAAGGGTTTGGTAGGATCAGGTTATTTAATTAATCCTGAAAAATATTTTATTGTTTGTGCCAATATATTAGGATCCTGCTATGGATCAACTGGTCCATTAAGTAATAACCCTGTTACTGGCGCGCCTTATTACGCTTCATTTCCATCAGTTACTATTCGTGATATGGTGAAAGCACATATTTTATTACGCAAAGAACTTGGTATTGATCAAATCTTTTTGTTGATGGGAGGAAGTATGGGAGGCTACCAAGCTTTAGAATGGTGTATGATGGAAAATACAGTGATTCAGAAATTATTTTTAATTGCTACTTCTCCGTCGGAAAGTGCTTGGGGAGTTGCGGTACATACTGCGCAAAGACTAGCTATTGAAGCCGATAGTACTTGGCAAGACAGAAGCCAAACTGCTGGCGGAAAAGGTTTGAAAGCAGCGCGTGCGATTGGTATGTTAACCTATCGTAATTATGGCATTTATCAAGAAAAGCAAACAGATCCTGATCCTGAAAAAATAGACAATTTTAAGGCATCATCTTATTTACAATACCAAGGAGATAAATTAGTAAAACGCTTTAATGCATTTAGTTATTGGCTACTTACCAAGTCAATGGATAGCCATCATTTAGGCAGAGGACGTGGGGTAGATTTAATACAAGCACTCACATCAATTAAACAAAAAACCTTAATTATAGGCATTCACAGTGATATTTTATGTCCACTAGATGAACAACGTTTTATGGCCAATCATTTAACGAATGCTACACTTGTTGAAATTGATTCTGCTTATGGGCATGATGGGTTTATCATTGAAACCGCGCAGATTACTAATAACCTAATACATTGGTTAGAAAAATAATTAAAAAAAATAGCTCAGAATTTTCTGAGCTATTTTTTTTAATTAGGGTGGTATATTTTTTCTGCATTTGCATAGACCGTTTTTTTGTCTAAGCTCATTTTTTTTGTTTGCTGTTTGGTATACATTTCCATTTGATCGGTATAGTGTGGAGAGTCTGCATGTGCAGATGCACCATAGGTATTGATTGATTCAATGATTGGACCGTCTTTTGTAAAACGAACCAATTCAATATAAGCATCGCCCTGATTGCCTTTTAGCATACCATTTTTATAAGGAATAGAATACATAGCAGCAAGCACATCTGGTAATCCTGGTAAAGGAATTGCTTTATCGCCTCTTACTAATTTTTGTACATCGCCCAATGCTAAATTGGTTCTACCAAAATCGCGCATCATTGATTCTTTAACACTAGTAATAATGGTTACGGCTTGTTCTGTTGTGATGGGTTTGTTGGTAAAGTATTGCGATTTGTTTTTATAAATAGCCGCTTCTATTAAAATAAATGTTCCAGCACCAACACTTTCCACACTGCCATTTTTATCCCAACTATTTAATTGATTGATGAGGTCTGCAATTTCAGGATGTTCAGTTGACTTTAATAAAAACAAACTATCAATATTAGTAGGAAATGCAAACTGACTAGGATATTGGTGATCGAATTTGATTCGTTTAAAATCTTCAAAACTAATTTTATCGTGTTGCGAAATCAACTCAGCCATTCGCTTGCTACGATTATTTTCATTTGTTTCATAACCCATTGTAGGGTCTTTAATAATCGCATTGTCTGTTCCTTCCGTTGCATGAAAAGGAGAGTGGTTGGTATTGTATAAAAAACCGCTTTTAGGTTGTAGGACTTGTGGTAAATCAGCTAAAGGGTGAAGCGCTGTCCACCTTGTGGCACTTGTGTTTCCGGGCAAAGTATTGTTCCATTTAAACTTTGGATCTCTAATAGGAATACGTCCATTACTAATATAAAAAATGGTATCGAACCTGTCGGCATACATAATATTGTAGCCGGGTATTGCAAGCATATCTAGTGCTGCTTTAAATTCTGTAAAGTTTTTTGCTTTATTAAAACGAAACCATTGTTCTAATCCACGAATATCCATTTGAGCAGGCATACGAATGGCAAATGTGCCTCTTTCAGTAATAATAGTAGGTCCGTATTTACTCCAATATGTTTTTTTGTTGACAGGTAAAATAAAACCAGAAACTTTTACTTT
This sequence comes from Sediminibacterium sp., assembly GCA_037132335.1. GTDB lineage: Bacteria > Bacteroidota > Bacteroidia > Chitinophagales > Chitinophagaceae > Sediminibacterium. The sequence goes on from JBAXPJ010000010.1 coordinate 6,845, forward strand.
TAATTTAGCAGTTTTTGATTCTAGTGTTTCCCAGTTGCCATCGTATTTATATTGAAGTTTGTTGCTAGGATTGATTTCAAGTTGATACACATCTAATTTATCAGGAGCATTTACGGTGTGTGCCCAGCCAAGGTTTTCGTTACATCCGTGTAAAATACATGGTGCCCCAGGAAAGTTGGCGCCAATAATATTCCATCCTTCTTCACTACATAAATGCGCTTCGTAAAATGCAACAGGTCCTTCTAGTGGTTGGTGTGCATTAATGTCTAAATAAACCTGTCCATCAGCAGTTTTGCGGCTATTCATTGCAATGGCATTACTACCTGCTGCTTTATAATTTTCTAGTAATGGAATGGTTCCTTTAAAAATAGATCCAAGTGCTTTATCTGCCCCAGATAATACACATAATTGCAATACAGAATATTGAATCATGTCTTTGGGTGTAACCGGAAAAATGTTACGCATCAACACTTCTTTAGGATGCTTTGCTGCATAAGCATTCATGCCAGCGCAATATCCTTCTAATAATTTTTTAAAATCTGGGCTAAGGTCTGAATCATATTTTTCTGCAACTAATTCAGGGATACGTAATAAATGAACAATGTAGTCAATCTGCGCACCTTCCTTTCCTTTGTATTTTGCCAATACTGCTTTGCCAGCCATTAGCGATTGTTGGCTGGTTTTAAAATCGTCTTCGGCACTTGCCCAAGCCAATCCATAAGCCACTTCTGCATCGGTTTTGCCAAAAATATGCGGCACGCCATATTTGTCTCGAACAATATCAATTTTTGTAGGATCGAATTGGGCAAAAAGGGAATTAAGGGATATTAAACAAAAACAAAGCACTAGGATTTTTTTGAACATATAGGAAGCGTTTAAAAGAGATGACTAGAATTATAACAATATTACAAAGCAATTTACGGTATTACAAAATTTTAGAGATTATGTTTGGTGTTACAAATGAATAAACTGTTGTTAATTTGTACAAACGAAAATTATGGGAATCTGGAAACAAATGGCGGAATACCTCTATATTAAAAAAAGAGACCCCAATGATAAGCCTATTGGATGGACTAAGTACATGCACCGAATGAATCGTATATCTCTATTAATGTTTGTAGTGGCTTTATTAGTGATTTTATTTAAATCATTGATTTTACCGCTGATTCGTAAATAAAAAGCAACGCTAATAGTTACATAACTTGAGGCAGTGTAGATTCACAAATGCTGCAACAATTTTAATTAACTTTTTCTTCCAAAATCACAAATGCTTTTTGCAGCTTTTGCAGATGCCGTTCCTCCTTGCGAAAGTTTTTCTCTTAACAAATGATAATCGGCTGCTATTGTTGCTTTGCGCGATTCATCGGTTAATAGTTTTTTTAATTCAGCAACTAAGTTGTTGGTGGTTAATTGTTCTTGTATTAATTCAGTCACAACCAATTTGTCCATAATCAAATTCACTAGTGAAATGAATTTAATTTTTATTAATCGTTTGGCAATTTGATAACTAATAACACTACCCTTATAACATACAATTTCTGGTACACCCAATAACGCTGTTTCTAAAGTAGCGGTACCGCTAGTAACCAGTGCAGCACTAGATTCTAGCAATAATTGATACGTTGCATTTTTAACAGTAGATACATTTTGATATTGCGCAAGAAATGGTTGATAAAATTCCGGCAATTGTCCTGGTGCTTCTGCTACAACAAATTCATAGTCTGGAAAATATTTAGCCACCGATAACATGATGGGTAATTTTTTTGCAATTTCTTGTTGTCTACTTCCTGGTAATAATGCAATTTTTTTAGAAGGATTACTGTTGATTGTTTCATCAGTATATCCCAATTCTTTTTTCTTTGCTTCAATTGCTTCCATTAAAGGATGTCCAACATATTCTACCTCCCAATTCCATTTGTTTGCATAATATGCTTTTTCAAAAGGCAGAATCACCAACATTTTATCAATGCATAGTTTCATCTTTTTTACCCTTGACGCTTTCCAAGCCCATACTTGTGGAGAAATATAATACACAACCTTAATGCCTTTTGCTTTAGCCCACTCAGCAATGCGCAAATTGAAACCAGGATAGTCAATTAATACCAAAACATCGGGTTTGAAAGCTAGAATATCTGCTTTACAGAACCGTATGTTTTTAAAAATGGTGGGAAGGTTTTTAACCACTTCTGCAAATCCCATAAAAGCCAAATCTCGGTAGTGCTTAACCAATTCAGCACCAGCAGCCTCCATTAAATCGCCACCCCAGCATCGAACAGATGCAGTGCTGTCTATTAATTTTAGTTGTTTAATTAGGTTGCTGCCATGGAGGTCTCCACTTGCTTCGCCCGAAATAAGGTAGTACTTCATTGTTGTAAAGATATTGTACCCATGCTTTCTACTAAAAATTATGTTAAACTAAAAAAATAGTTGTTAAACTAAAATATTAGTTGTTAGTTTGTATAACTAAAAAGATAGTTTACATGAAACCACTAACAAAAGCCGAAGAACAAATCATGCAAAGTATTTGGAAACTAGGGCCTTCGTTTTTAAAAGACATTATAGATGCCCAACCAGAGCCAAAGCCACATAATAATACGGTTGCTACCATAGTAAAAATATTAACCGACAAAGGATTTGTGGGCATCAAACAAATGGGTAGGGTGCACCAATATTTTTCATTGGTATCTAAAGGCGAGTATTCTTCTAGCACTATTAGAAATTTAGTAGAAGGCTATTTTGAAGGATCTTTTAGCGATGCCGTGAGCTTTATGGTGAAACAAAAAGACATTAGTGTAAAAGAGTTAGAACTCTTACTCACTGAAATTAAAAAACACAAAAAATAGAACTATGCTATCAAGTGCTTATTATTTTTTGCAAGTAGTTATTTGTAGTGCCTTAATGATGGGGTATTACTGGTTGGTTCTAAGAAACAAACGATTCCACCAATACAACCGTTTTTATTTATTAGCAGTACTTGTTTTGTCGTGGCTTATTCCATTGATAAAAATTCAGTGGAATAAGCCTGTAGCAAGTAGTCAACAGGTAATTAATTTTTTATCTCTTGTTGCAGATGGTAATGCTGAAATTGACGCAAGCCTTGTACAGAAAGGTTTTCAGTTTAGTTGGGAAACAACGGCAATGCTATTGTATTTGTCGGTTTCAGCTATTTTGTTAGGCGTACTGGTTTTTGGATTAATCCGATTGTATCGGTTAATTAAACAGCATGCTTGTAAAAGTGTAGGAGAAGTATATTTGATTTTAACCCAATTAAAAGGCACGCCATTTTCCTTTTTTAGATTTATATTTTGGCATGAGTCTATTGATTTAAAAAGTGAAGCGGGCAAGCAAATGCTAGCACACGAATTAACGCATGTACAGCAAAAACACAGTATCGATAAAGTATTAATACAAATGAATTTAGTAGCCGGTTGGTTCAATCCATTTTTTTGGTTGTTGAAAAAAGAAATGGAAATGATTCATGAATTTATTGCAGATAATAAAGCAATAAATAATGGAGATACTGCTTCATTAGCCCAAATGCTATTAACTGCAGCATACCCACAACAACATTATTTACTAACAACACCTTTTTTCTTTTCACCAATTAAAAGAAGATTACAAATGATTTCAAATAAACAAAATCCCAAATTTACGTATATGAGAAGATTAATTATTCTACCCGTTTTAGCAATAATGGTGGTATTATTTGCTTTTAGAACCAAAGATTTAAAAACAGCCAATACTATTTCTGTTGAAACAATACTTGAAAAAGTAACTGATAAAATAACTGGTAAGTCAACCCCAAATGATGCAATTAATAACAACACTGCATTTAATTTAAAAAAAATATATACCGTTGTAATTGATGCAGGACATGGGGGACAAGATAAAGGTGCCACTAGCTTAGACGGCCTTACAACTGAGTCTCAAATAGATTTAGCATTGGCAAATGCAGTTGTTGCAGCCAATCAAAATAGCAATATTAAAATTGTGTTAACGCGCAATACCGATTTGTTTCAATCGGTGGTAGACAAAGCCAATTTTGCCAATACGCAAAAAGCCGATTTGTTTATATCATTACATTGTAATCAAGTGGCTTTAGTCAAAACTGATAAGGCAAATGATATTACTAATCCTAAAAAAGGAATTGAAATTTATATAGCTAACAAACAAAAAGCCATCAATTACGAGGCCAATTTATTATTTGCTAATCAAATTGCTAATTCAATAAAGCAAGCCAATTTAAATATGCTTGGTGTAAAAACTAGGGAGAAAGGAATTTGGGTTTTGCAATCTGTGAATTGCCCATCGGTATTAGTTGAAGCGGGGTTTATTACAAACGCATCTGAATTAAAACAATTAAAAGACCCTGCATTTCAAGCAAATTTTGCCAAACTAATATTAGGCGGAATTGAAAATTATTTATCAGCTAAAGAGCAATCAACTGTAATTGCCGATACTATTATTATGCCTACAAGTGCTGCAGTTGCCGTAAAGGTGGTTGGTCAAAACGAACCACTGATGATATTGGATGGCAAAAAAATCGACAAACATATTTTGGATTTAATTGATCCAAAATATATTGAATCAATAGATGTGTTAAAAAACGAATCAGCCAAAGCATTATATGGCGAAGAAGGAAAGAATGGAGTGATTCTTATTACAACAAAAGTCTCTCGAGCTAAAGGAATTGAATTTCCTAAAGGATATCAATTTTCCTCAGATACAATAGTAGTTGTTGGAAATGGTGGAAAATATAATTCTATTCATGTAGATGGTGTTAAATTTTCTGGAAATGTAGATACTGTTAAAATTACAACTAGCAATGAAAAAACTGGACTATCTAAAGCAGCCTATTATATTGATGGCATAAAATCAGATAGTGCCATAATGAGTAAACTTAACCCCACTAATATTTCTTCAATCAATATTTTAAAAGGCAAAAATGCCATTGAAAAATATGGAGCAGGAGCAGCCAATGGGGTTATAGAAGTGCATACCAAGCAGGCTACTCATAAGATAGATTCGGTGAAAGTAAGTGCTGATTACCAAATAAATAAAAAACAGGAACCTAAGTAGGTAGTTGTAAATGCAAATATTATTTTTTTATTTAGGTGATTGAGTTTCTACTCAATCACTTTTTTTGTGCCATATTTTATGTAATTTGCCATTCAATAGAACTTCCTCACTGTCAGTTTTTGTTGATGTTTAGAATAGTTGTTTTATTCGTTTTTAGCTGTTTTTCTAATTTAAATCAGCCAATAAGATTTAATGCATTAATCTAAATTCTCATAGGTAGTAATGATACATTCAGTTCAATAGGTAAAAAAAATTGTATGCCGCTCAAGTTTTTCATTAGTGCTTTTTTGTTTTGTAGTATTTTTTTTACTGTATCTGCCCAACAAAAAACTTGGTCTAAAAAAGTAGATTCTGTTTTGCATTTAATGACCCTTGAAGAAAAAATTGGGCAATTAAATCAATACACCGACGACTTAACGCTAACAGGTCCTGCAACGGTTGACAATGATAAAGCCAGTCAAATAAAAAATGGTCAAGTAGGATCTTTGTTAAATAGTTTAGGAACTACCCGTGTTAGGAGTTGGCAAACAATGGCCATGCAATCGAGACTTAAAATTCCTTTACTGTTTGGTCAAGATGTGATACATGGATATAAAACAACTTTTCCAATTCCATTAGCCGAAGCCGCAAGTTGGGATATGGATGCTATAGAATTGTCTGCAAGAATTGCGGCAACCGAAGCTAGTGCAAGTGGCATCAATTGGACCTTTGCGCCAATGGTAGATATAGCCCGCGATCCTCGTTGGGGCAGGGTAATGGAAGGAGCAGGAGAAGATACTTATTTGGGATCCTTAATTGCCAAAGCTAGGGTAACTGGTTTTCAAGGTAAAAAATTAGGTGGATTAGATGCGGTAATGGCTTGTGTGAAACATTTTGCCGCTTATGGCGCTGCAGTTGGTGGACGAGATTATAATTCTGTAGACATGAGTGAAAGGCAATTATGGGAAGTGTATTTGCCGCCATTTAAAGCCGCACTTGATGCTGGGGCTGCAACCTTCATGAATTCTTTTAATGATGTAAATGGCGTTCCTGCAACAGGGAATGCGTATCTGCAAAGAACTATTTTAAAAGGCAAATGGAATTTCACCGGCTTTGTTGTTTCAGACTGGGGATCAATAGGAGAAATGGTGAATCATGGATATGTAAAAAATGATTATGAAGCTGCATTGTCTGCTATTAGGGCAGGAAGTGATATGGATATGGAGAGTAGAAGTTATAAAAACAATTTGGCCAAATTAGTGAAGGATAATAAAATACCTGTATCATTAATTGATGATGCCGTAAAACGTATTTTACTCAAAAAATTTGAATTAGGATTATTTGATGATCCATTTCGTTTTTGTAATACTACCAGAGAACAACAAGCACTCAATAATGCTGCACATGTAAAAGCAGCAAGAGCTATTGCAGCAAAAAGTATTGTATTGTTAAAAAATGAAAATCATTTATTGCCATTGTCGAAAAGCACCAAAACCATTGCGTTTATTGGGCCTTTGGTAAAGCCACTGTTACAAAACAAAGGATTTTGGGATGTAACAATTCCAGGTGTGGATTCAAATTTTATTGTATCGCAATGGAAAGGCTTACAAAATAAAGTAGGCGGTAGTTCCACATTATTATACGCAAAAGGTTGTGATATTGAAGGTGATAATAAAGCAGGTTTTGCAGAAGCCATTGCCATTGCAAAACAAGCCGATGTAGTGATTTTAAGTATTGGCGAGAAACGCGATATGAGTGGCGAAGCAAAGAGTAGAAGCAATATTAATATACCTGGCGTGCAAGAAGATTTGTTGAAAGAATTATTGGCTACCGGTAAGCCAGTGGTAGTTTTAATCAATGCTGGACGACCATTGGTGTTTAATTATACTGCCGATCATGCACCGGCTATTTTATACACTTGGTGGTTAGGAAGCGAAGCCGGTAATGCCATTGCCGATGTGTTATTTGGAGACGTAAATCCTTCCGCTAAATTACCCATGACATTCCCATTAAGCGTAGGTCAAGTGCCCATTTATTACAATCATTTCAATACAGGAAGACCTGCTACTAACGACAATAATCATAATTATAATTCATCATATACCGACTTGTCTATTTTTCCTAAATATGCATTTGGTTATGGCTTGAGTTACACTGATTTTAAATACAGTGACTTAAAAATCAGTAAAAATAAAATGACTGCAAAAGATCAAATTGATGTGGCGGTAACTATTACTAATACCGGAAAATATGATGGCGAAGAGGTAGTACAATTATACCTTCACAATAAAGTGGCTTCTGTAGTTCGTCCTGTAAAAGAATTGAAAGATTTTCAAAAAATACAAATTGCAACTGGCGCGTCTAAAACCATCCATTTTCAAATTAATGCACAAAAATTATCTTTCTATAACCAGCAATTGGCTTGGGTTACAGAGCCAGGTGATTTTGAATTGATGATTGGATCTTCGTCGGCAGATATAAGATTGAAGACGGAGTTTGAATTGGTTAAATAAAAGATTTTATAATACCCATTTCACTACCAAAGCGGCCAAAGCATAAATACATGTTGCAATAAATATGCCCCTTGCGGTTTTGTCTATTTGATTATTAATATACAATGTGAATACTACTGCATTTGCAATCAATGAAAGGCTTATTATTCCTGATAATAAAGACTTCTCTTGAAACATCACTTCAAAAAATTCAGCCAAGGTAAATAACCGAAACTGAATAAAATAATACGCAAACATTCCTACAACAGGGGTAATGAAACCAAGCGCTAGACCTAGTTTGAGGTTATCTTTTTTCAAAATCATAGAGTCCAATTTTTTTCAAGTTTCTTTTTTAATTCGTAGTTAGTTAAGTCGAACTGTACAGGAACTACACTAACATAATTATGCTTCAACGCCCAAACATCTGTGTCTTTCGCTTTATCGAAATTTTGAAAAACACCAGTTAGCCAAAAATAACGTCTGCCATGTGGGTCTTTGCGTTCATCGAATTTTTCGTCGTATTTGGCATAAGCTTGTTTGCAAACTTTAATGCCTTTAATTAATTTTTCTTCAATGGCTGGAATATTTACATTCAAGCATAAATGTTTGTCGAGTGTTTTTCCATTCAATATAAATTCCACCAATTGTCGGGCAATTTTTTTAGCTGCTGTAAAATCGGCTTCAATACTATAATCCATTAAACTAAATCCAATGCTAGGGATGCTTTCAATAGAGGCTTCCAGTGCTGCTGACATGGTGCCAGAATAAATCACATTAATTGAATGATTGGCGCCATGATTGATACCACTAATGCAGATATCTGGTTTTCTGTGTAATACTTTGTCAACCGCAAGTTTCACGCAGTCTACAGGTGTGCCACTACAACTATAAGTTTCTGCACCTTCTACGCCTTTTACTTTAGACAAACGGAGTGGTTGTCCTATGGTAATGGCGTGTCCCATGGCGCTTTGTGGTTTATCTGGGGCAACTACCACAATTTTACCCAAGCCAATCATGGCTTCAGTTAGCGCAATAATGCCTGGGGCAGTTACGCCGTCGTCATTGGTAATAAGTATAATGGGAAGTTCTTTTTTCTTTGCTTTAGACATACTGCAAGTTACGGACTTGCCAATTTGAAATAGTGCCTTAAACTAGAAAATCGCATTTTGCTAAAAATAAATTTGATAAAACTAAAAAAATTAGTATTTTGCAGCTAAATCAGTTAGTTATGTCAAACGCCGGAAAGAATTTACGCTACCTGCGCAAGCTGCGCGGCTGGACCCAAGAAGAGTTTGCCAACAAGTTAAAGATCAAAAGGTCCTTGATTGGTGCATACGAAGAAGAACGCGCAGAGCCAAGGTTAGAAGTGATGGAAGCCATCAGTAATATTTTTAAACTGAGTTTAGAAGACTTTTTGTTTAAAGATTTATCAGACGGCCCAAGTGGTGGATCTTATTTAGAGAAACGCCGCATGCTTAAAATGGAATCGGAAGCTGCTGTAGTAAGTTTTGTACCAGTGAAAGCTGCTGCAGGATATTTAGCAGGCTATGCCGATCCTGAGTTTGTAGACGAATTGAATACGTTTACCTTACCTATGTTAGCGCCAGGTCAGTATCGTGCTTTTGAAATTTTAGGTGATAGTATGCTGCCAACACCAAGCGGTAGTGTGATTGTAGGAGAAAGGGTAGAAGACCTCGAAGAATTAAAAAATAGTAATACTTATGTGGTATTGTCTAAAAATGAAGGGGTTGTTTACAAGCGTGTAATGAAAAATAATCGCGCCAAAAACAAACTCACTTTTATTAGCGACAATCCACACTACGAGCCATATTTTGTTAGTTCAGAAGATGTTTTAGAAGTATGGAAAGCGGTATACATCTTACAAAAAGCCAATACAGGCCCAAGATGGGATGTTGGTCAATTGGCAGGAATGGTTAATAATTTACAAGAGCAAGTGACCTCCTTAACAAAGAAGCTTAATTAGAACCGAATAGTTTTTATGAAACAGGCTGTATCAATCAATTGATACAGCCTATTTGTTTTATAGCCTTAAACCAGTTGTTTTTATTAAAATTGCACCATTTATCCAATTTCAGGTACTAATACTTTTGGTTTCATTAGTTTTGCCCACTTATTATGAAGAAACTTGTATCCATTATTTGGGTTGCTTTTTTTGCTACGGTTGTTTTTGCACAAGAAAAAAATCTTGCAGCATTAAAAATTAATAGCCCCATTAAAATTGATGGTATTTTAGACGAAGCAGTTTGGCAACAAGCGGCAATAGCAGATAGTTTTACAGTAAATTCTCCAAGTTTTGGTGCACCTGCAAAACAAAAAACGCATGTAAGAATTTTATATAGCGACCAAGCAGTGTATGTTGGTGCCTATTTATTTGAAGACCCAAAATTAATGCGAAAGCAATTAACTGCTCGAGATGGGGAGTCTCGACAAGATATTGATTATTTCGGTGTTTTTTTTGATACCTATAACGACAATCAAAATGGCTATCAGTTTTTAGTAACTGCCAGAAACGTACAGTCGGATGGGCGATTGGTGGCAAATAAGGTTTCGCAATTTGGCTTGCCAACCGATTATAGTTGGGATGCTGTTTGGGAAAGTAAAGTAACCATACAAAAAGATGGTTGGGTTGTAGAAATGAAAATTCCTTATTCTGCTTTGCGTTTTTCTAAAAAAGAAATTCAAGACTGGGGCGTTAATTTTCAACGATATACCAGACGAAATAATGAAAGTTCTTTTTGGAATAAAGTAGATCCCAAACAAAATGGTTTTGTAAATCAATTTGGAAACTTAACAGGCGTAAATAATATTGTACCGCCAATTCGGTTATCTGTATTGCCTTATATAACCTCTGGCGTAAGAACAACGCCACTTGCAAATGGATCAACAAATACCACTTTTTTACGCAATGGTGGAATGGATTTGAAATACGGTGTAAATGAAAGTTTCACATTAGACGCAACATTAATTCCAGATTTTGGTCAAGTGGTTTCTGATAATGTGGTATTAAACCTAACACCTTACGAAGTACAGTTTCAAGAAAACAGACCTTTTTTTACAGAAGGGTTAGAACTGTTTAATAAAGCAGGATTATTTTATTCTAGAAGGGTAGGAAGTACGCCCACAAATTATGAAGCCGTAAATAACCAAGTAAATAGTGATGCTAATTTAAGGATGATATCAAATCCTGGTATCACCCAATTATACAATGCCTCAAAATTTTCTGGAAGAAATAAATCTAAATTAGGGATTGGTGTTTTCAATGCCATTACCGCGCCTATGTATGCAGTGATTGAAAATAAAACAACTGGGGCAAGAACTTCCATAGAAACAGAACCTCTGGCTAATTATAATATTCTTGTATTAGATCAAGCGCTTAAAGGAAGGTCATCAATTACTTTCACAAACACCAATGTGCTTAGAAGTGGGGGGGCTAGAAATTCAAATGTAAGCGGTTTAGATTTAAATTTATTCGACAAAAACAATCGTTTTAATTTTAATTGGGGTACGAGGTTTAGTTCCATAACAGGCACTAATAATTATAGTGGATATGCTAGTTATTTAAAATTTGCCAAAGTGAGTGGAAACTGGCAATACAGTGTGTCTAATACTCTAGAGTCAGATAAATATGATCCTAATGATTTGGGTTATATTAAAGCGCCGAATGAATTTTCTGCGATAGGAAAATTCGGTTATTATATGTTTACACCAACCAAACATTTTATTAGTCAGAATTATACGTTAAGTGTGTTGCCAGTTTATTTGTATGAGCCATTTAAATTTTCTAATGTAACACTACAAGGAACTGCTTTTTGGTTTTTTAGAAATTTTTGGGATTTAACTTTCTCGGCATATTATCAACCTGTTTGGCAACAAGATTTTTTTGAAATGAGAACCACTGGCAAATCCATGAAACGTATGCCTTACTGGTATACCGGCTTAAATGGAAGTAGTGATAGTAGAAAAAGTTTTTTTATTCGTTATAATTTTGGTTTAGGCGAAGAGCCTAATTATCCCTTAGATTCTTATAACAGTATTGAAATAGGACCAAGGTATCGTTTTAATGAACATTTTAGTTTAGACCTCGATTTAAATCGTGTAGTAGATAATGGGCAATATGGGTATGCTTATAGAGAAGCCAATGGAGAGCCAATAGCTGGAAGACGCAAAAACACAAGCTTTACAAGTGTGTTAAGTGGTATTTATAATTTCACTTCAAGAATGAATTTAACCATGCGTGCGCGCCATTATTGGAGCCAAGTATTGTATAGTAATTTTTATTATACAGATGTTAACGGAGATTTTCAACCACATGCATTTGTAAATGGAAAGGATCAAAATTTCAATGCTTTTAATTTAGATATGTTTTATACTTGGGATTTTAAATACGGTAGCAAATTAATTGTAGGATGGAAGAATGCTTTGGGTTCTGATTTTCCAATTGATGGTTTACAGTATTCAAATTACACCAAGAATTTATCTCAGGTATTTCAGAGGCCTCATGGCAATGAGTTTAATGTGCGGTTAATTTATTATTTAGATTATTTAACCATACAAAAAAAGCAACATAAATAAAATGATGTTTCTTTTTCTTGAAATGAAAGAGGTAGTTAGTTTGCTAATTTATCAAACAACTTAACCAATAAACTTTCTGCTTTAATGGTTAACTTTTCAGCTGTTCTGCCAAATGCATTTTTAAACTCAGGAATATTCAAAAGCCAATAAATAAAACTACCCCTTCCTTCTTCAATAGATCTTTTAAACAGGGTATTTCTAATGATAGATCCGTAATCGGATTTAAGGTAGCGCCAATTATTTTCGAGTTGCTGTTCAACCAATAATTGTTTGTTTTTCAATTCGGCTATCTGAAGGTCTAAACTATTTAAGTTGTGGATTTTATGCTTGCTCATGATTGCTAGTTTGTTCTTTAATAATCAATCGGATTATAGGATTAATGAACAATTGTTTTCTGCCTAAAAACAATAAGAGTGTAATGATGGCTATAATGCCAGTAGTGTATCCAAATCCAACAATATAACTTCCAAAAATACTTGAAAGCCAAAAGCCAATGGTAACACAGGCAAAAGAAAGAAAAACAAAAAAGCAAGCTAATAAAACCAAAATCCAAATAATCAATCCAGCAATAGTGGATACTTTTCTAGTAAATTGAAGGCTAAAAATTTGTATTCTTAATTCGATGTATTCGTTGAGGCTTTTTTTGTTTTCTTCTAAAAAGTCCCAAATGGTGGGTTCCTTTTGCATAGTTGTAATTGAATACTAAATTTACAACAATCTATTGGTATTAAATACGCCCCGCTTGTTTAATTAACTGTTTTGATTTGACCGGCCAGCCTTTTAACAAAATAAATTTTCTTATTCTCTAAATAATCGGCAGTAGTATTTTCTCTTTTAAAGTGAATGGGTTGAATGTCAAAATCATTAAACACTTTAAATGATTTGTCGGAAAGATTATTAATGAAAGCAGCTTGGTGTTTGATTAAGAGTTTTGTAAAATGATAGGTAGCTTCAAATCCTTTGAAAACCTGGTCACTTGGTCTGGATGAAAAACGATTTTTGTATTTGTTGGTTATAGACACACTAGTATTATCTATTCGGCCAAAATTATACGGGCTGCTATAAATAATTTCTATGCCTTTGTATTCTGGCTTTAATAATTCTTTATAAGTGTCCCAGGTTGGCATACCCACTACTGTTACACTATATTTTTTGTTTTCACTTAATATTTTCACCAATGAATTACCGAATATTTCGTTGAGTGAACCGCAAATAATAAGGTTATTTCTATTGCTGTCTAAACTTTTAAATAGTTCACTAGCAATAATGCTGTCGGCAATTTCAACAGTTTTTAACTTCAAAGGAATGGCAGGCGTTTTTTTGCCCATTTCAGTATAAAAAGACTGAATCATATCTTCTAAAGCACCTTTCTTTTTTGTATAAACTATATTGTTTGTTGCGTAATTTTTTTGGATGAATTTATACAAAGCTTCGCAATGTGTTCTGAGTGTTGCATTAATTAAAACGAAATAAGGATTCTCGCTAATGCCGCCATCATTTGGATAGGTTTCAGATATCAGTGCAATTTTATTAATTCTTGCAAAGTCGGCTAGGGGTTTGATTTCTGCTCTATTATTAAAAGACGCAATGATTAATGAAACGCCTGCTAGTTCTGGCTTTTGCAGTATTTGGCTGATTGTTTCGGAATTATTTTTTGTATCATAAAAAAACAATTCTGCATGAATGCCTTCTGCATTCAATGAGTCTACAGCCAACATCACACCATTATAAAATTCTAAACCAGGTAAGATGTTTTTTGGTAAATTATTGTTGCCAAGTTTATAGTTGGAATTATTAAATGCAGCGTCTAAATAAATAGGAGCGAACACAGCAATTTTTAGAGGTTTAATGGCAGTTGTTTGCGCATTGATTTGCACAAACCATAACTGTAAACAACAACAAATAAAAAATTGAACTATGCGCATATGCTTGATTTGAATCAAATTCAATCCGCCAATTATTCCCATTCTATTGTAGCAGGTGGTTTGCTACTAATATCATAAACCACTCTATTAATACCACGAACATTATTAATAATTTCATTCGAAATATCTGCCAAGAATTCGTAAGGTAAATGTGCCCAATCTGCTGTCATGCCATCTACCGATGTAACGGCTCTTAGCGCAACCGTGAACTCATAGGTTCTTTCGTCGCCCATTACACCTACGCTTTTAACTGGTAGTAAAATGGTGCCAGCCTGCCAAACTACATCGTATAAGTTATTATTTTTTAGTCCTTGAATATATATATCGTCTGCAGCTTGAAGTAATGCCACTTTTTCGGGCGTTACTTCGCCTAAAATTCGAATGGCGAGTCCTGGGCCAGGAAATGGATGACGATTGATCATCTCGCCGGGAATGCCCAATTCTAGGCCAACACGGCGAACTTCGTCTTTAAATAAAGAACGCAAAGGCTCAACCAATGAAAGTTTCATACTATCTGGCAATCCACCAACATTGTGGTGCGATTTTATTGTTTGAGAAGGTCCATGAACGCTCATGCTTTCAATTACATCAGGATAAATAGTTCCTTGCCCAAGCATTTCTATTCCTGTAAGCAATTTTGCTTCTTGATCAAAAATTTCAATAAACCCTTTTCCTATTATTTTTCTTTTTTCTTCTGGATCTGTTTTACCTGCAAGTCGAGAATAAAAATGCTCTTTTGCATCAACGCCCTTTACATTCAATCCTAATTGTTCGTACATTTTTAGCACTTGCTCAAACTCACCTTTGCGTAATACTCCATTGTCTACAAAAATGCCAAATAAATTACTGCCAATTGCTTTACTAATCAATGTTGCTGCAACAGTAGAATCAACTCCGCCACTCAAAGCCATAATCACTTTTCTATTGCCAATTTTTTCTTTTAAATCAGCAACAGTTTGACTAATAAAATGGGCGGAAGTCCAATCTGCACTGCATCCGCAGATATTGGTTAAGAAATTTTTGATGATAGTTTTTCCTTCGGTAGAATGGTATACCTCTGGATGAAACTGTAAGCCATATAAAGGATGCGTATCGGTACTCGTTTTTTTGAACGCTGCAATAGGAATGCTTTCTGTAGTTGCTAAAACAGCAAAGTTTTCTGGTAATGCAACAATGGAATCGCTATGACTCATCCAAACTTGTGAGTTTTCGGAAAGTCCGCTCAATAAAGTATCAGCTTGTTGAATTTGCATTTTTGCACGACCATATTCGCGCTTATTAGATTTATCTACCCTTCCCCCAAATTCTTTTGCTGTTAGCTGTGCGCCATAGCAAATGCCCAAAACAGGAAGTTTTTGTACAAACTCATGAATGGCCACATTGGGCGCATTCGGTTCGTTTACACTAAATGGTGAACCACTTAAAATAATTCCTTTTAAGCCTTCTTCAAATTCAAAAGCTTTGTGGTAAGGGATAATTTCGCAGTAAACATTGGCTTCTCTAACTGCCCTAGCAATCAACTGGGTATATTGGCTACCAAAATCTAGGATAAGTATCTTTTCTGTCATGGCTGCGAAGTTAACTGAAAAATATATGCAGCTGAAAGCCGATTAGCTGAAATTACTAAGCATATGGGCATAAAAAAACCAACCTGCTATGAGGTTGGCTCTTAAATCAGTATTGAGACTGCTTAAATTAAGCAGCAGCAGTAAGGTTTGCTTTTCTAGCAAGTTTGCTTTTAAGGTTAGCAGCTTTGTTTTTGTGGATAATTCCACGTTTTGCTAACTTGTCAATTTGCGAAATAACATCAGGCAATTGCTCGCCGTAAACCTTTACATCGGTATTTGCTTTTAAATCACGAATTGCATTACGGGTTGTTTTTCCGTAATAACGGTTTGCATCGCGACGCTTTGCAGCTTGTCTAACATCTTTCTTTGTAGCCTTATGGTTTGCCATGTTCTATTTTTTTCAGGACGGCAAAGGTAAGGTCTTGAATTGGAAAACTGAAATTAAAACATAAAAAAATAAACTAATTCTCATTATTTCTTGTTTTAATACCCATAATAAGTGCTCTGAAAGCAGAAATTAGACTTTTTTTCTGCTGTCAAAAAGCGATATTTGCCCACCATCTTAAAAAGACCGTTGACCAATTCTTATGAATGACTTTTCTTACATCACTAGTTCTCATCCCTCATATATAGAAAGTTTATATAATGATTTTGTAAAAGATCCAAATTCAATAGACCCCGACACAAAGAAATTTTTTGAAGGATTTGACTTTGCTATTGCAAATGGTTCTGCTCAAATAGTTGATAATCAACCTATTTCAATTGATTGGTTGCAGGAAGTAAAAGTGTACCGACTAATCCTCGGTTACCGCAACAAAGGTCATTTATTGGCCAAAACCAATCCTATCAGAGAAAGAAAAGACCGTGGAGCGAATCTAGACCTAGCTTTTTTTGGTTTAAATGAAGCCAATTTAAATACAGTTTACCAAGCAGGTAATTTAATTGGTCTTGGTGCATGCACGCTTAAAAAAATATTAGAGCATCTTGAAACTTGCTATTCGAGTAATGTTGGGATAGAGTTTAAATATATCAGTGATCAAACAAAAATCGACTGGTTAACCAATGAAATAGAAAACAATTTTAGCCAACCCATATCCATAGAAAAGAAAAAACGCATCCTTGAAAAACTCAATCAAGGGGTGATGTTCGAAAAATTTCTTCATACAAAATATATTGGCCAGAAAAGATTTTCACTAGAAGGTGGCGAAACAACCATTGCTGCACTAGATGCAATTATTAATGTAGCAGCAAATAACCAAGTAGAAGAAGTGGTAATTGGAATGGCGCACAGAGGTCGTTTAAATGTGCTAGCAAATATCATGGGCAAAACCTATGAACAAATATTTAGTGAGTTTGAAGGAACTGCTGCCATTGACCAAACTATGGGAAGTGGCGATGTAAAATACCATATGGGATATGGCAGTGAAGTGACTACTATAGATAACAAAGAAATACATTTAAAACTAATGCCCAATCCATCGCATTTAGAAGCGGTAGATCCTGTGGTAGTTGGATTTGCGCGCGCTAAAGCAGATGTTTTATACGGTAGTAATTTCGGAAAAATTTTGCCGATATTAATTCATGGAGATGCTTCCGTTGCAGGACAAGGCGTAGTGTATGAAGTTTTGCAAATGAGTAATTTGCGCGGATATTATACTGGTGGAACAATACATTTTGTTATCAATAATCAAATTGGTTTTACAACCGATTTTGATGATGCAAGAAGTGCCGATTATTGTACCTCAGTTGCCGCTATGGTGCAGGCTCCTGTATTACATGTAAATGGAGATGATGCAGAAGCGGTAGTGAAGTGTTCTGAAATTGCCACGCGTTATCGCCAGCAGTTTCATAGCGATATTTTTATAGATATGGTATGTTATAGAAAGCACGGCCATAATGAAGGAGACGATCCAAAATATACGCAACCGCAACTATATGCATTAATAGACAAACACCAGAATCCTAGAGAAATATATACGCAACAACTTATTCAAAATGGATCTTCCGATGCAAAAGATTTGGCATTGTCGATGGAAAAGAAATTTTGGGCAGATTTACAAGAACGTTTAGACGAAATCAAACAAAATCCTTTACCCTATAAATACCAGCCGCCAGAAATTGTTTGGAAGAGTTTGCGCAAAGCAACCGAGGCCGATTTTGAGCAGTCTCCAAATACTGCTATTTCAAACGAAACACTCAATCGTTTATTTAATGGTTTAATGCAATGGCCAGCAACTTTTAAGCCGCTGAAAAAAGTAGAAAAGTTAGTACAAGAAAAAATTAAATTATTAGAAACAGAACAAAAAATAGATTGGGCTACTGGTGAATTATTGGCATATGCATCTTTGTTAACGGATGGAAAATTAGTTAGAATGAGTGGGCAAGATGTACAACGTGGCACTTTCTCGCATAGGCATGCGGTGTTAAGAGATGAGCAAACCAATAAGGGCTATAATCGACTGAATCATTTTCAAGAAGACCAACAGAAATTTAGAATTTACAATTCATTGTTAAGCGAATATGGGGTACTAGGTTTTGAATATGGCTATGCAATGGCTAACCCAAATGCATTAGTACTATGGGAAGCGCAGTTCGGCGATTTTTCGAATGGTGCACAAACAATGATAGACCAATTTATTGCAGCCGGAGAACAAAAATGGCAAAGGATGAATGGAATGGTAATGCTACTGCCACATGGTTATGAAGGACAGGGTCCGGAGCATAGTAGTGCAAGAATGGAACGCTTTTTACAAATGTGTGCAGAGCTGAATTTAGTGATTACCAATATCACCACCGCCGCTAATTTATTTCATGCCTTAAGAAGACAATTGGCTTGGTCTTTTAGAAAACCCTTAATTAATTTTTCGCCAAAAGCCAATCTGCGCTTTGCTGGAAGTTATAGTAGTGTAAATGATTTTACCACTGGCAAATTTTTAGAAGTAATTGACGACAATTTTGTTAGCAAGGCTAGCGAAGTAAAAAAAGTATTGTTTTGTACAGGAAAAATTTATTTTGAATTAGCCGACAAACAACGCAAAGAAAATAGAACTGATATAGCCATACTTCGATTAGAGCAAGTCTATCCATTGCCTACAAATCAGTTAATAGCCTTACAAGTAAAATATTCAAAAGCCAATTGGTTTTGGGTGCAAGAAGAGCCTTTGAATATGGGTGCGGCTTCGTTTTTAAAAATGAATTTAAATGCATTTGAGTTTAAGGTAATTAGCAGAAAAGCCAGCGCAGCAACTGCAACTGGTTATGCAAAAGTGCATGCAAAAGAACAATTGCAATTAATAGAAAATGCATTTAGTATTTAATAAAAAGAATTTTAATAATTTAAAAATATGATTGATATAAAAGTTCCTACTGTTGGTGAATCGATAAGTGAAGTGACGCTATTGAAATGGACAAAAAACGAAGGTGATTATGTTGAGCGCGACGAAGTGATTGCAGAATTAGAAAGTGAAAAAGCAACATTTGAAGTAAATGCCGAAAAAGCCGGAATTCTTACTAGGGTTGCTATTGAGGGGAATGCATTATTAATTGGCGATATTATTGCAAAAATCGATGAAACAGCAGCAAAGCCTGCATCGGCTCCAGAAACAGTGGCATCAACTACAGTACAGCATGAATCGGTTGTTAAATCGGTATCAAACGATATTAAAGCAACACCAGTAGCCTCCGCTATAATTGCAGACAAAAAAATTAATCCATCAACCATTACCGCATCAGGTGCTGGTGGAAAAATATTAAAACACGATGTGCTAGATGCCATAATGCATCCTGGTAAAAAAGCATTTGAAGGTCAAGACTTGTTAAGTAGAAATACCCGTCAAGAAAAAATGAGTAGCCTCAGAAAAACAATTAGTCGCCGCTTGGTGGAGTCTAAAAATACAACGGCTATGCTCACTACTTTTAATGAAGTAGATATGACGCGTATTATGGAAGTGCGCAAACAATACAAAGATACATTCAAAGAAAGCCATGGCGTTAATTTGGGCTTTATGAGTTTCTTTGCAAAAGCCTGTGCTATTGCATTGGGAGAATGGCCAACTGTAAATGCGTATATAGATGGAGATCTAATTTTGTACCATGATTATGCCGATATTAGTATTGCAGTAAGTACACCAAGAGGCTTAACAGTTCCAGTAATTAGAAATGTTGAAAGCCTTAGTATGGCTGATATTGAAAAGAGTGTAGTGGTGTTAGCAGGGAAAGCGAGGGATAGTAAATTAACTGCCGATGATTTAACAGGTGGGACCTTTACCATTACTAACGGTGGTGTTTTTGGTAGTTTAATGAGTACACCAATTATTAATATTCCACAAAGTGCTATTCTTGGGATGCATAAAATTCAAGAAAGGCCAATGGCTATAAATGGTCAAGTGGTAGTAAGGTCAATGATGTACTTAGCGCTTAGTTACGACCATCGCATTATTGATGGTAGAGAAAGTGTTAGTTTTTTGGTACGCGTTAAAGAATTATTGGAGAATCCTGAATTATTGCTAATGGGGAAAGATCCAGTAAAAACATTATTAGAATTATAAAGCAAGTTTATTGAAATACGCCAACCAATATTTACAGTCTGCACATACTATACTAGATGCTTATGATGGATCTACACCACTTGCTGTATTTTTAAAAAAGTATTTTTCATTACATAAAAAGCATGGGTCTAGAGATAGAAAAAATATCACGCATTTGTGTTATGCCTATTGCAGATTAGGACATGCTGGTAAAAATTTATTACTAGAACAGCGTATTCGGATAGCCCTTTTTTTAGTCAATGAAACGGCCGAAGGTTGGGCTGAACTATTTGAGCAGTCTTGGTTAGAACAATGGGATAAATCCCTTAATATAAAACTGGCATTTGTAAAATTACAGTTCCCATTATTTGTAATAGAAGATTTGTTTCCTTCAATAAAAAATTTAAGTGAAGGAATAGATGCCGAGCAGTTTTTATTATCGCATTTGGTGCAACCAGATTTATTTGTACGCATTCGCCCAGGTCAATGGAAAAACGTTACACAAAAATTATCTGAAGCATCTATTCCTTTTAATGCCATTTCTAATACAACATTGTCTTTGCCAAATTCAGCAAAAATAGACGAACTACTTTTGCTCGATAAAGAAGCCGTTATTCAAGATTTAAGTTCGCAAAGAATTGCAGAAATTTTAAGTGAAGTAAAAGTGTTTACCACAAATAAATTCAGGTTTTGGGATTGTTGTGCAGCGAGTGGTGGAAAAACAATTTTAAGCAAAGACATACTTGGCGAAATGGATATTACCGTTTCTGATATTCGCACAAGTATCTTGTATAATTTGGCCACGCGTTTTCAAAAAGCCGGTATTAATAAGTACGAATCACTCACAACAGATTTGTCTAAACCCAACTGTGTATTGCCTTCTAGCATGTTTGATTTAATTCTTTGTGATGCCCCTTGCAGTGGAAGTGGCACATGGGGTAGAACGCCAGAACAACTTTTGTTTTTTACTGAAAAGGATATTAAATCATTTGCTGATTTACAAAAAAATATTGTTACGAATGTCTTGCCATTACTAGTAACAGGGGGGTATTTCTTGTATATCACTTGTTCTGTTTTTAAACAAGAGAATGAAGATATTGCAGCAATGATTGCTTCTAAAAATACTGGCTTAGCATTAATTTCTATGCAACACATTAATGGTTACGCGCAAAAAGCCGATACCATGTTTGCGGCGTTGTTTCAGAAAAAATAAATTTTGGTATTTATAAAACGAGTTCGCCTCTTTGAATGATGCCACCACCAATCACGTCATTTCCTTCGTAAAAAACGGCGCTTTGTCCGGGAGCAATTCCTTTTACATTTTCAAAAAATCTTGCGCGAATACCATGCTCGCTATTGTATAAATGACTAATGGCGCCTTTGTCTTTGTAGCGAATTTTGGTAATCGCTTCCATACCATCTTCAATGCCATGATATTTAATCCAATTCATTTTTACAATTTGCATATCATTCTGTTCCAAATCAACTTCATCTCCTAATACCACTGTGTTTGTTTCAGGATCAATAGCAGTTACATAAATAGGTCTTCCCATGGCAATTTCTAAACCCTTTCTCTGCCCAATGGTATAAAATGGATAGCCTTTGTGTTGTCCGAGTTTCTTGCCAGTTTTATCAACAAACCATCCGCCATTTACTTTTTCTTCTAATCCGTTTACATTTCTTTTTAAAAATCCACGGTAGTCATTATCTGGAACAAAACAAATCTCGTAACTCTCCGATTTTTTTGCCAATTCAGGATACCCTAAATCAATGGCCATTTGGCGAATGGCTGATTTTCTATAACCACCCAATGGCAACATGGTTCTACCCAATAGATCTTGTTGTAATCCCCAAAGCACATAACTCTGGTCTTTGGTTTCGTCGAGTCCTTTGCTAATAACAAATCGGTCATTACTGTGTTTGCGAACTTCGGCATAATGGCCTGTAGCTATAAATTCGCAGTCAAGCGCATTGGCCCTTTTTAATAATGCGCGCCATTTAATATGGGTATTGCACATCACACAAGGGTTGGGGGTGCGTCCGGCAATGTATTCTTCAATAAAGTTTTCAACCACAAAATCACCAAATTCTTCTCTAATATCTAGAATAAAATGGGGGAATCCATGGTGAACTGCAGCTTGCCTGGCATCGTTAAAAGAGTCAATATTGCAACAGCCCGTTTCTTTGCTACTGGTTCCGCTAGTGGCATAATCCCAGGTTTTCATGGTAATACCAACCACCTCATATCCTTCGTGGTGCAGCATTAGCGCCGCAACGGTACTATCTATACCGCCACTCATTGCCACCAATACCTTTCCTTTACGACTCATGAACTAGCATTTTCAGCAAAAGTAAAACAACTCAGCCGAAGCGCATCGTATCAGTAGCATTGACCTAGGCTAATTTGTGTCGAAAAGCGAAATTTCAGGTTTGGGGCCTTTAAATGAAGGTTATCCACAGGTACTAAAAAAAATCAAGTTCAAAACCAATTAGATTTTACTAATTTCAACTTATACATACAATAAAATGAAATAGTTATGATTAAGTTACAAGTTATTGGCAATTTAGGAAAGGATGCCGTTCTAAATAATGTGAACGGAAAAAATGTAATCAATTTCACCGTAGCTCATACCGAGCGTTATAAAGATGCACAGGGTGTTCAAAAAGACAGAACTACTTGGGTTGATTGTGCTTATTGGACAGATCGTACAGCAGTTGCGCCTTATTTAAAGAAAGGAACAATGGTTTATGTAGAAGGAACCCCAGATGTACGCACTTATACCACTGCCGACGGACGCAATGGAGCTTCTTTAACACTTAGAACATTAAATATTCAATTGCTTGGCGGAAAACCTTCAGAAGGTGGCGCTGGTTCGTCAGATGGTGGTCCATCTTACAATCAGTCTGCGCAAACAACTGTTAATCCTAATGATGCAGCACCGGCACTAGACGATTTGCCGTTTTAATATAGCTATCTATTCTAAAATTGAATAGATAATTTATTAAATTCTAACACCTATTTAAATCGCTAACAAAATTTCTAAAAAGATTTTTTGTTAGCGATTTTTTTTGCAAATTTATTTTACTTTTTTTTCGAATTGTATAATCAACGATTCGATTTCTTCTTTGCTAACGGCTTTCATTTGATTGTCTAAATTAATTACCATTAAATAGCCGGTGTTTTTTGGAGTTGATAAAAAACCACTTGCTAAAGAAAATTGGTCGCTCTGTAATAATGTTCCCGTAAAAATATTCCAGTTTTCTTTTGCGCACAAACAACCAAGCGTTGGTGTTAATGGATAAAAAGGCATTCCTTTAAAATAATCAGGATCAATTGTTGTGCCATGCGCTAGTATTTCGGTACGGCCAATTTTACCAGCATCATAAGTTTCGCTAATTGGTGCATAATTCCTCCATTCAAGTGGCCATAGGTTTTTATAATTACTCAATGAATCTTTACTAGCATCGTAGGGGGTATGCCAAAAAATACTATCCGCTTCAAATGGCATCAGTAGTTGCAAATTGGGGGTAGGTCCAATAAATAAATTATGAGACACTTCTGTTCCTTGAATACTATAAATTCCTTGTGGTGTATTGCCATTGGTAATAAAATAGGGTAGGTTAGAACCCGCTCTGGCCAACTGTTCTATAAAAACAATCGATCCATTGCTATCGCGCAAAAAATGTCCATCAGCATTTTGAATAACAGCAATGCCTGGATAATCTCTGTTCCATCTTTGAAAGGAATAAATGGTTTTTTGCGCAGTATTTTTTTGGTACTTAAACAGTGCAACAATACTAGGCGTTGCTTGCTTTGTTTGTGTGGTATGGTTTTGTAAATAATTAGCTAAGGTTTTTAATATTGGCAACGATATGTTACTTAAAAAATGCGATGAAATTGTTTGTAACAAGTATTGAATATTGGCCAAACTTGCGTCAGTTCTATACAGGTATAAAGCCTGCATAGAGAATAATTTTGGATCTGTTTCTTTTGTAATTAGTTGTTGAATTTGTAATTTGTATTCAACTGGGTATGTGGCGTAAACTGCTTCTAATAAGGCTCTCTTGGAGTTAGTTTCTAGCGAATTATAATTCGAAAATAATTTAGAGAATCCTAGTTCAATTTGTTTAGACCGAAGTAAAAATTGCGATATAGCCCAACAAGCTTCTCGGTAATTTGACTCTGTATTACTATCTAAATTGAGTTGAAAAGTTTTTGTAATTGTTTGATTTAATAAGTTGTTTTGAAAACTAGTCCGTTTTTCATACAACACAAAATCTGTATGAATCGTATCTCTAGGAGATTGAGCCTGAACTAATATCTCTGAACAAAAACAACCAACAAATAGCAACATCATTTTCATTCAATAAAGATAAGCTACAAGAATAAATACTTGCAATTTTGCTTGCTCATAGTTGAAAGCGTTAAATTGCAGGAAGTATAATTATTATTTTGAAAGAAAAAATAGCATAGTGGCCATATATTCATACGATCGACTGGTTCAATTTGTACAAGCAGTTTTTATTAAAATGGGATGCCCCGAAGCCGATGCCATCACTGCAACAACAGTATTGCTCTCTGCCGATTTAAGGGGAATTGATAGCCATGGTGTTGCACGTTTGAGTGGCTATATTCGACTATGGGAAGCAGGTAGGATTAATGCGAAACCAAATTTGCGAATTGTTCACGAAACACCCTCTACTGCTGTAGTTGATGGCGATGCTGGTTTGGGTTTGGTTGTTGCACCATTTGCTATGAAAATAGCCATTGAAAAAGCCAAACAAGTTGGAACAGGTTGGGTAAGTGTAAAAAATTCTAATCATTTTGGTATAGCAGGATACCATGCTATGATGGCTTTGCAAGAAGAGATGATTGGTATGGCTATGACAAATGCTTCTGCTTTAGTGGCACCCACTTTTTCAGTAGAAAAAATGCTTGGCACCAATCCTATTGCAGTAGCTATTCCAGCAAATAATCAACCAAGTTTTGTAGCCGATTTTGCTACCACTACTGCGGCAAATGGTAAATTAGAAATCTTACAAAGAAAAAATCAAGA
Source organism: Sediminibacterium sp. (assembly GCA_037132335.1). GTDB lineage: Bacteria > Bacteroidota > Bacteroidia > Chitinophagales > Chitinophagaceae > Sediminibacterium. The sequence continues at coordinate 32,064 of JBAXPJ010000010.1, forward strand.
CACACCAATAGGTTGGGTGCAAGACAAAGAAGGCAATGCTTCTACTGATGCCAATATCTTAAAAAAACAAGGCGCATTATTGCCCTTAGGTAGCGATAGAGAACATGGAAGCCACAAAGGATATGCATTAGGAAGTATTGTAGATATTTTTTCTGCTGTTTTAAGTGGTGCATCTTATGGGCCATGGGCGCCACCATTTCCTGCTTATATACCAATGCCTGAAAATCAACCCGGACAAGGACTGGGACATTTTTTAGGAGCTATGCGTATTGATGCATTTAGGCCTGCACAAGAATTTAAAGAACATATGGATCATTGGATTGAAAGATTTAGAAATGCAACACCAGCACCAGGTTTCGAAAAAGTGTTAATTCCAGGTGATCCAGAAAGAGAAATGGAAACAATAAGAATGAAAGAAGGTATTCCATTAGTGGATGCAGTTGAGCAAGATTTATTAATAGTAGCATCTAATTTCAAATTAACATTATAAGCATTACTACATGAAAAAATTCCTGCATGTAGGTTTGCTTTTTTGGTTGATTCCTTTCTTGATTTTTAGTCAACAAAATAATGCAACAGGTAAGGTTCAAAATGCTAATAGCACAATTGATTCTACTAACACTAAAACGAATGCCTCTAAATTTTTATCTGCCAAAAAATGGGCGTTTTTATTTCCCAATCGTTTTAATATTTCTAAATATCCAGATTCAAGTTTTATAGGATTACCTAAAACAGAATTTTACAGTTTTAAAGCATTTATTGCAGCTGCAAAATTATTCCCAAAATTTTTATCAGAAGGAGACGAGTCAACGCAAAAACGCGAACTGGCGGCATTCTTAGCCAATATCTCACACGAAACAAATGGCGGATGGGATGGCGCGCCTGGAGGCGATATTAAATGGGGTTTGTATTTTGTTCAAGAAAATGGATTTCCAGGCAACAACAACCAATACAGTGATTTTAATAGTAGAAATTGGATGCCAATTGAAGGAAAATCATATCATGGGAGAGGTCCATTGCAACTTAGTTGGAATTACAATTATGGACAATTTAGTGAAGCCTATTTTTCAAACAAACAAGTGCTTTTAAATAATCCTGATTTACTGTTACAAGACCCTGTATTATGTTTCGCATCAGCTATTTGGTTTTGGATGAGTACACAATATCCCAAACCATCTTGTCATGATATCATAACAGGTATCTGGCAGCCGAATGCTAGAGATATAGCCGCCAATAGACTTGCAGGTTTTGGTGCAGTAGTAAATGTGATTAATGGGGGATTAGAGTGTGGTACAAACCATTCAGATAATACCAAGTATCGGTATGATTTTTACCAAAACTTCTGTAACTATTTAAAAGTAAATCAAGGCCCCAATGCTAGCTGTGCTAATCAAAAGCCTTTTGGGCAATAACAAATAGCTTTTTAATACTAACATTCGTTAACAAAATACTGGATGTAAATTTATTTTCAACTTGTACATTTGCATCCAATCAAAGGAAGCATATTGAATACTATCCTTTAATTGACCTTTCATTCTTATAAATAGAGAACTAATGAAAATAATGAAGTTTGGTGGAACCAGTGTTGGAAAGCCAGAGCGCATGCACCAAGTATCACAACTAATTACAAAGGATGCAGAATCAAAAATAGTGGTATTAAGTGCTTTAAGTGGCACTACTAATTCATTGGTAGAAATTAGCAATAGCCTTGCAGATAGCAATAGAATTGCTGCTAAACAAAAGATTGATGCACTCGAAGCGCATTACCGCAGTTTTGTGCTTGACTTGGTTAAGCAGGCTGCAAATATTGAAAAAGCAAATGCCATTGTATCGGAACATTTTGAGTTTTTAAATATCATTCTGCGGATTTCTTTTAGCGAAGCATTAAACAAAGATATTTTAGCGCAAGGAGAGTTAATGAGCACCAAACTTTTTTGTGTATACCTCGAAGAGCAAGGCATTGATCATTTATTATTGCCTGCACTAGAATTCATGAGCATCGATGCAAATGAAGAACCTAATTTACCTGCTATTCGCGCAAAATTAACAGCCATACTAGCGGCACATACCGATAAAAATATTTTTATTACTCAAGGATATATCTGTAGAAATATTCGCGGAGAAGTAGACAATTTAAAACGTGGTGGCAGTGATTATACCGCTTCATTAGTTGCTGCAGCAATTAAAGCAACTGTTTGTGAAATATGGACAGATATTGATGGTATGCACAACAATGATCCTCGAATTGTAAGCAAAACGGTTGCTATAGAACAATTGAGTTTTGATGAAGCTGCTGAGTTAGCATATTTCGGTGCAAAAATTTTACATCCAACTTGTATTTGGCCAGCACAACAAGAAAATGTACCAGTGAAATTATTAAATACGATGCAGCCAGAAGCAGCAGGAACGGTTATTACAAAAGACGCTGGAAGTGTTGGTGTGAAAGCAGTTGCTGCAAAAGATGGCATTATTGCTATTAAAATAAAAAGTAGCAGAATGTTATTGGCGTATGGGTTTTTGCGGAAAGTATTTGAAGTATTTGAAAAGTATCGCACTTCAATAGATATGATTACTACTTCTGAAGTAGCAGTTTCTGTTACCATCGATTCTGATATTGCGCTAGCAGAAATTATTAAAGAATTAGAACCATTTGGAACAGTAGAGGTAGCAAAAGAACAGTCTATTGTATCTATAGTAGGAAATGAAATTGCGCAAACAGATGATGTGTTAATGAAACTATTTGATGCAATTAGAGAAGTGCCTGTTACAATGGTTAGTTATGGAGGAAGCCATCATAATATTTCAATTCTATTGCCAAGTGCTTATAAAACTAAAACACTACAACTGCTAAATAGCGGATTGTTTGGGCTATAGTTTTTGTGAAATAGCTATAAAAGCCGCTGAATTTTCAGCGGCTTTTGTTTTTAAATCCGTTAATATTGGGTAACTAAAAGTTTCTTAGTGTTTTTACGTCTTTCTTTTTTGTGTACTATTTCCTGCTTTTTTTTGGTGGCGAATGCGCAATTTAGCTTATCAGGCAAGGTTGTTGGGTCTGACAATAATTTACCTATCGCATCGGCCAATGTGTACTTTAATAATAGTTCTAAAGGGACTATTACTAATGAAAATGGGTATTTTAAAATTGCAAACTTTGCAGCAGGTAGATACGAGTTAGTGGTTTCGTGTATTGGGTATTTGCCAAAAATCATCAATATCTCTACGTCGAATTTAACCAATAATCTTGTAGTACAATTATCGCCCAAAACCGAAGAATTAGCAGAAGTAATTGTTGCGCCTTTTGATAAAGATGGTTGGGCTAAATGGGGGAAATTCTTTTTAGAGTTATTTATTGGAACTTCTGAATATGCCAATGATTGTAAGTTGATAAATAAAGACGCCATAAAATTTAGGTATAATAAAAAGAAAAACAAACTCGAAGCTTTTTCTTTAGATCGATTAGTAATGGAGAATAATTCTCTAGGTTATTTTTTAAAATATGATTTGGTGCGATTCGAATATGATTTCAGTTCGCATATTTTTATTTACCAAGGCTATCCTTTTTTTGAAGAAATGGAATCGACAAAAAAAGCTGTAAATAAAAAATGGCTATCAAATAGGGTAGATGCATATAATGGATCCTTAATGCATTTTATGCGGAGTCTTTTTAGGAACTCCTTAGTAGAAAATAATTTTGAAGTAAAAAAAACAATCACTACTTATAACCAAGAAAAAAGAAGGGTTGCTCCAATTTATAAAGCACTATTGGCAAAGTCATCACTAAGTGGAGATTTGTCTAAAGCACTTTCTGCAGTTTCAAAAAGATCTATGGAATATGATAGTCTTTCTTATTATAAATCTGTTATGAAGGGTCCTGATTTTAGTAGTTCAATTGATGAGAATATTATGCCTAGAGATAGTATTGTCTATTTAATTGATAGTGTTACACTAGGTCTTCAATTCTCCGAAAATTTACATATAAGCTATCTTAAAAAGGCAATGCCAATAGCGTATCAAAACCATTCTAGTGCCATTAATTCTATCAATAATAGGTTTGTTGTATCTGAACTCACTAATGTAGATAATACAGAAATTAGTATCATTTATAATGGAAGTTATTTTCCTGTTAACAAGCTTATTGTAAATGGGTATTGGTCATGGGCTGGTAAAATTGGAGATATGTTACCACAAGATTATTGGCCTCCCAAAAAATAAGCCCCAGCAATTTGCTGAGGCCTAGTATTAGAATGAGATTGTATTTAAATAATTACACAATCAATAACGCATCTCCATAGCTAAAGAAACGGTATTTGTCTTTGATTGCTTTTTTATACGCTTCAATAGCTAAATCATACCCTGCAAAAGCACAAGTCATAATTAACAAACTAGTTTTTGGCAAATGGAAATTAGTTACCAAACTATCCGCTACATTAAAATGATAAGGAGGGTGGATAAAGTGGTTTGTCCATCCTTCGCTAGATTTTAATAATTTATTTGCAGTAAAGCTACTTTCCATAGCACGCATGGTAGTGGTGCCAATAGAACAAATACGCTTTCCAGTTTCTTTTGCTTTGTTAACTATTTTGCAAGCTTCCTCGTTAATTTGATAGTACTCAGCATCCATTTTGTGTTTGCTTAAGTCTTCTACTTCAATTGGGCGGAAAGTGCCTAAGCCAGTATGCAAGGTTACTTCTGCAAAACGAATCCCTTGAATTTCGCAACGTTTAATTAATTCCTTACTAAAATGCAAACCTGCAGTTGGGGCTGCAACAGCTCCTTCGTGTTTTGCATAAACAGTTTGGTAACGTTCTTTATCTTCTTCGTCTGGTTTGCGTTTGATGTATTTAGGTAAAGGTGTTTCTCCTAAAAATTCCAACATTTTTTTAAAGCTCTCGTCGTCGTCATCCCATAAAAAACGAATGGTACGTCCGCGGCTAGTGGTGTTGTCAATTACTTCTGCAACTAGCTCTTCATTGTCTCCAAAATAAAGTTTGTTTCCTACACGAATTTTTCTTGCGGGATCAACAATTACATCCCATAAACGGTTTGGTTTATTTAACTCGCGTAATAAGAAGACTTCAATTTTAGCACCAGTTTTTTCTTTACGGCCGTACATTCTTGCCGGAAATACTTTGGTGTTATTTACTACAAATACATCCTTGTCATCGTAGTATTCTAAGATGTCGCGGAAATACTTGTTTTCCATATGCCCAGTTTTACGATCAACAACCATCATTCGGCTGTCTTCTCTTCTTTTTGTTGGATTTTGGGCAATAAGGTTTAACGGTAGGTCAAACTTAAATTGTGATAGTTTCATGTGTCTATTCCTTGTTTAAATGATAGCCACATTCAGTTTGCCGCCGCCTTACAGGGCAGCTCGCTTCATGTTACGGCATGAATTTAGAAGTGTGCGAAGGTACGAAATACTAGCTAAAATGCCAAGTAAAAACTAATGGTTATGCCGATTTTTTATAATTAGGCTTATTAGGCAAGCCTTTAAGCCGAAGCACGCGCTTTTGGAATAGAATCAATGAGTTTTCTAGTATAGTCAGACTGAGGATTCAAATATACATCATTGGCCAAGCCTATTTCTGCCATCTTTCCCTGGTTCATCACCATAATTCGGTCGCTGATATAGCGAACCACCGATAAATCATGCGAAATAAAAACAGCAGTGAATTGATAGGTTTGTTTTAAATCATTCAACAAATTCAATACTTGGGCCTGAACGCTAACATCTAAAGCAGATACACTTTCATCGCAAATAATAAAACTTGGTTTTACAGCTAAGGCACGGGCAATTACTATGCGTTGTCTTTGTCCACCACTAAACTCGTGCGGGTATCGATGGTAGTGATTGGCAGAAAGATTCACTTGTTCTAAAAGTTCAATAACTTTTTCTTTTCGGGCTTTTGCATTCGGTGCTAATTGATGTACCAATAATGGTTCGGCAATAGCGTCTCCAATGGTCATGCGCGGATTTAAAGAAGAGTAGGGGTCTTGAAAAATTAATTGCATTTCTTTTCGCAAATTTTTCATTCGAATAGCACTAGCATTTGCCAAGTTTTCGTCTTTGTAATAAATGCTACCTGCAGTTGTTGGAATTAATTGTAGCAATGCTCTTCCTAGCGTTGTTTTGCCACAACCAGACTCACCTACTAATCCAAGGGTTTCTCCCGGATAAATATCAAAACTAATATCGTCAACAGCTTTGTTAAAACTAATGGCTTTACCTAAGAAAGTTTTTTTTGCAGGATACCAAATTTTTAAATGCTCAACACGAACTAATGGATCTGTTTTAAACTGATTTAATTCTTGTAAAATTGTTGAATTAACGATACTAGGCGTAGAAATAATTTCCTCCAAATTTCCTCCTTCATCTACCTTCATAAAATCCGATACAACAGGTAGTTTGGTTCCTTTTTCGTGCAACAATGGTCTGCAAGCCAAAAGGGCTTTGGTATAAGGATGGCTGGGGTTTTCAAAGATTGCTTGCGTTGTTTTTTCTTCAATAATTTTTCCTTTGTAAAGCACTACAACTCTGTCGGCAATTTCAGCTACCACACTTAAATCATGGGTAATAAATATCACCCCCATATTGTTTTGAATCTGTAAATTTCTTATGAGTTGCAAGATGTTTTTTTGAACCGTTACATCAAGTGCAGTAGTAGGTTCGTCGCAAATTAATAATGCAGGAGAACAACTCATGGCCATAGCAATCATTACACGTTGTTTTTGTCCGCCACTTATTTGGTGTGGGTATCGGTCAAACATCTCTGCTGGCGATGGCAATTGTACTTGTTCAAATAATGCAATTGTTTTTTTCTTTGCCAATTCTTTGTCAATTGAATCATGTTGCAAAATGGCTTCCATTACTTGAAACCCGCAGGTGAGTACTGGATTTAAAGAGGTCATGGGTTCTTGAAATATCATAGCCACTTTACTACCTCTAATAGATTGTAATGCTTGTGAACTTGACGTTAAAAGATTGATAGATTCAGTATTGGTATTTAAAATAATTTCTCCTGATCTGTAAACTGCAGTAGGGCTAGGTAATAATTGTAATATAGATAAAGCAGTAACAGATTTGCCCGATCCCGACTCACCCACAATTGCTAAAATTTCGCCCCTGTTTACGGTGATATTAATGTTTTCTAATGCTTTGGAACTTTTTCCGTCAGCAACAAAATTCACTGATAATTGCTTAATTTCTAGTAATGGTTTAGTCATAACAGTGTCACAATTTAAGCAGCAAATGCTTCCCTTTGTAGTATTCAAGTTAAAAAATCGCATTATAATACTTTCTATGAATTTAAATTCTAACATTTGATTGTTTTTATTAATAAGCTTTCACCTAAATTTGCACTTACAGTTGTTAGTTTAGGCAAAAGCAACAAAAATTAGTACGTATGATTCGAAAAAATTGGTGGAAAGTTTTAACAGTGATCTTGTTGTTGTATACCTGTGTAAATGGTTTTTTGGTAAAAGTGCCCAAACTAGATGATCGGATGCAAGAGTCCGTTCGAAATTTCTTCTTTCATGTGCCCATGTGGTTTGGTATGATGATTCTTTTATTTGTATCTGTGTATTATGCTGTAAAGTTCTTGCGCAATCCCAATCCTTTGTATGATTATTATTCATCGGCATTTGCCGCAACAGGTACCATTTTTTCTTTATTAGGAATTACAACCGGTGCTATTTGGGCCAATTACCAATGGGGAAGCCCTTGGAGTGGAGATCCCAAACAAAATGGTGCAGCAATTGCTATTTTAATTTACCTAGCGTATTTTGTTTTACGTGGTAGTATGCACGACGAAGAGAAGAAAATGCGCATTGGTGCAGTCTATAATATTTTTGCATTTTTTATGTTATTTCCAACCCTTTGGATTCTGCCAAGACTAACAGAGTCATTGCATCCTGGAGGTCAGGGTAGTGATGGAAACCCAGGCCTCAATGGTAAGGATATGGATATGAATATGCGTACTGTTTTTTATCCTGCAGTGATTGGTTGGACACTTCTTGGTGTATGGATAAGTACCTTAAAAGTTAGATACCAAATTTTAAACGAAAAGCAATTAAATAATGAATAAGTTTCAAAAAATCAGTTTAGTTTTTATTGGATGTTTAATGCAAATAATTGCAAATGCACAAACTAAAGTAACGGCGCCTCCTGCTACTGATTTCATGCGTAGTAACGGCAAAATTTATTTAGTGATGACCATTGTTGTGGTAATCATGACAGGCTTGTTATTGTATGTAATAAGTATTGATAGAAAAATCAGTCAACTAGAAAAAAAATAAGGATAATGCCTTTATGTAAACATCAAGGTTTACTATAACTATATTAACAACAAACCCTTTAAAACTGTTTCAAAATGACAACTCAAGAACCATATAGTTTCTTTAAAAGTGTTGAAAAAAGTTTTGACAAAGCTGCCCAATTAACCAAATGGGATAAAGGTTTGCTCGAACAAATTAAAGCTTGTAATAGTATTTATAGTATGCGCTTTCCAGTAAAAATGGATGATGGTCGCATTGAAGTAATTGAAGCCTACCGAGTACAACATTCACAACACAAAACACCTTGTAAAGGAGGGATACGTTTTAGCTTAGCAGTATGCGAAGACGAAGTAATGGCATTGGCTTCTTTAATGACGTATAAATGTGCTATTGTTAATGTGCCATTTGGTGGTGCAAAGGGTGGAATTAAAATAAGTCCAAGAAATCATAGCGCATATGAACTAGAAAAAATCACACGTAGATATACAGCCGAATTAGTAAAGAAAAATTTTATAGGACCAGGTATTGATGTGCCAGCACCAGACTACGGAACAGGTGAAAGGGAGATGGCTTGGATAGTAGATACCTATCAGTCATTAAAGCCCGGAGATATAGACAGCGCAGGTTGTGTAACTGGTAAGCCAATTACACAAGGTGGCGTTCGTGGTAGAAAAGAAGCAACAGGTTTAGGAGTATTTTTTGGCATTCGCGAAGTATGTAATATGCCTGATGTAATGGGTAAACTTGGTTTAACCTTGGGTATTGAAGGAAAAAAAGTAGTGGTACAAGGATTGGGAAATGTAGGATACCACTGTGCTAAATTTTTCCGCGAGCATGGTGCAATTGTAGTGTCTATTGCAGAGTTTGAAGGAGCTGTTTATTCAGCGGATGGTATTAATGAAGAAGACTTATTTCAACATAGAAAAGCAACAGGGTCTATTTTAAATTTTCCTGGTTCAACAAACCTTGCACATAATAGTGATGCGCTAGAATTAGACTGCGATATTTTAATTCCTGCAGCATTAGAAAATGTAATCAATGGCGAGAATGCACCAAAAGTTAAAGCTAAAATTATTGCTGAAGCGGCTAATGGTCCATTAACCCCAGAAGCAGATGAGGTGTTTATTGCAAAAGGAACTTTAGTAGTGCCAGATATGTATTTAAATGCAGGTGGTGTAACTGTTTCATATTTTGAATGGTTAAAGAATTTGAGTCATGTGCGTTATGGTAGAATGGAAAAACGTTTTTCAGAAAATATGAATGCCCATATCTTAGGTCAAATAGAAGGGCTAACTGGAAAAACAGTTTCTGAAAAAGAACGCGATTTTATTATGCATGGTGCCGAAGAAGTAGACTTAGTGCATAGTGGTTTAGAAGAAACAATGATATCAGCTACCAGAGAAATTATGGAAATATGGCTGTCAAATCCTGCTATTCCAGATATGCGTACTGCAGCATATGTTAGTGCCATAAACAAAGTAGCCATTAGCTATACTGAGTTGGGCATTTTCCCATAACCCAATTGGTTAATAATTAGGGATAGATAAAATTTGCTGCATTGTACCATTCGATAGTTCGTATGCAAAACTGTCGTTGCCATTGGTAATAAGTATATAAGGAACTTCTAAACTAATATTGTAATTCAATACTTGTTTGAGTACTGATTCATTAATGGGCACATTCATTTCTTTACATTCAACCATTAACCAAGGTTTGGAATCTTTATAAACCAAAATATCAAATCGTTTTTTTAGTTCCCCTAGTTTAATTTCTTTTTCAATAGCAATCAATGAACTTGGGTAGTTCATAATTTGTAAAAAATATTGAAGGATGTTTTGGCGAACCCATTCTTCGGGGCTTAAACGAACCCATTGTTTTCTTATTTCGTCGAAGATCCATTCCTTGCCCTCGGATTCTTTTATTTTAAAGGGAAATGGCGGAAAAGGAATTTGAATCATAAAAACAATGGTTAAGCGCTTGCTTTTTTGTAATTTTAAACAATTGGCTTTTTCAAAGATAGTTTTGAAAAGCGTATAAAACTTCGCATATGAAAACAAAAGAAGAGATTGTAAATAACTGGTTGCCTCGATATACTGGAGAGCAATTAGAGAATTTTGGCAAGTTTATTTTGTTAACCAATTTTAGTAATTATGTAACCATGTTTGCTGAGTGGAACAAAGTACCGGTGATAGGCAAAGACCGTCCTATGCAATGCGCTACAGCCGATGGAATTACCATTATTAATTTTGGCATGGGAAGTCCAGGAGCCGCAACTATCATGGATTTATTAACTGCAATAGCCCCAGAAGCGGTATTGTTTTTGGGTAAATGTGGCGGTTTAAAAAAACGCAATAAATTAGGCGACTTAATACTACCTATTGCGGCTATTAGGGGAGAAGGTACATCAAACGACTACTTCCCTCCCGAAGTGCCAGCAATGCCTGCTTTCGCACTGCAAAAAGCCATTTCAACATCTATAAGAGACAACCAAGTTGACTATTGGACAGGAACTGTTTATACCACTAACCGTAGGGTTTGGGAGCACGATGAAGTATTTAAAGAATATCTTACCAATGTTCGTGCTTATGCAATTGATATGGAAACGGCAACCATTTTTACAGTAGGTTTTTACAATAAAATTCCAACCGGAGCCTTGCTATTAGTTAGCGATCAACCCATGGTTCCAGATGGTGTAAAAACAGAAGCTAGTGACAAACAAGTCACAGAGGAATTTGTACATAAACACCTAAAAATTGGTATCGATTCATTAAAACAATTGATCAATAAAGGGCAAACGGTAAGGCATCTACGCTTTTAAAATTGCTTAGTCCTTCCAAAGAAATGGGAATAAAATGATGGCTAGTGCAATGACTAAAATATCTAGTCCAATTAATAAAAAAACCATCTGCCACCAGCCGGCTTGCACTACTGCAGAGAAGGCTGCGGTAGAGATTTTCATTAATAATAATAGTTGAGGGATAATAATTGGAAAGCCCATGATGGCCATCAATGCCGCTTGTTGTTGGGCTTTTGCGGCTATGGCTGCTAAAAAAGTAAATACCAAACTCAAACTAATACCACCTAAAGAAGCAATTCCTATAAACTGCCATCCAAATTCAATCGGGTTTCCAAGTAAAAGAGTAAATATGGCCAGGCTAATACAGCTCATTAGCAACATTAATACCGAATTAAATATCAGCTTAGACAAAACAAAGTCTCGCGCACCTGCAATGGAATAAAAATAAAGCATTCGGCCCTTAGATTCTGCTAAGAAACTTTTGGCTACAGCATTTACACAAACAAATAATTGGATCACCCAAAAAAGGCCATTCCATACTTTGTCTTCGGGAAGCCCCATGGATAAATAAACCACAAAAATAGTAGAAGCTACATATAAAAATATCCCATACAAGGTATACTGCTGCCTTGTTTCAAGGAGTATTTCCTTTTTAACTAGTGCTAAAATTGGGTTAGGGTTTTTCATGTACACATTTTCTGCAGCGAGGTTCATACACATCTTTTTCACCAATCAAAACCTGGTTTCCTCCAGCAGTTTTTCGGTGTGATATGCTAGCGATATTGCCACATTGAACACAGATAGCATGTAATTTAGTAATATAATCAGCAATGGCCAATAAGTTAGGCATTTGACCAAAAGGCTTGCCCAAATAGTCCATATCTAATCCTGCAACAATTACACGAATGCCTTTGGCTGCAAGGGTTTCACAAACATTCACAATTTGGTCGTCGAAAAATTGAGCTTCGTCAATACCTATTACATCAACCCCTTCTGCCATCAATAAAATGGTTTGTGAATTGTCAATTGGCGTTGATTGTATGGAATTCGCATCATGGCTAACCACCTGCGTTTCATCGTATCTAATATCAATGGCGGGTTTAAAAATTTCCACTTTCAAATTGGCTATTTTAGCCCTTTTTAGGCGGCGAATCAATTCTTCTGTTTTGCCGCTAAACATGCTACCGCAAATTACTTCAATCCATCCACGTTTGTCGCCCGATATATTTGGTTCTATAAACATCTGCAAAATAAATTATAAAAAAAATCGTTTCATACTAGTTCGAACTAGTCTTATAAACACCTCAAATGTATTACATCCAATGGAAAATGTGGGTACCCTGATTGATAAACTGAAAGAACTATTTATTCAGGAGGCTGAAAATGCCGATTTATTGGCTACTACCCAACTGCTATTGGCTGAATTACAACTACAGCAAAAAAGCCAGATTTCTAAAATCTCAAGTAATTCGCGTAATAAAAAAGATGATTTAACTGGTTGGTTATTTGATTTTGCAGAGGAAATTAAAAATACTGAAACGGTACCAGCCATTTCAACACTACCAAATTTGCCCAATGAAATGATAGCATCGGAGGTGCCAGAAAATCAAAATGAGGTAAATGATTTAGTCGATCAAGAGATAAATAATATTGAACCTATTCTTGATGAGGAAGCTATTGAAAATATAGTTGCTCCTATAAATCAGGAAGCTTCAAGCATTATAGATTTCACTGAAGCCTTAGAAAGTCCTAAACTTACGGTGATTCCAGATAATGATTTGCTCTCTAAAAGTATTTACCTACCTGAAGTATCAGACCTCATTACAGAAGGGCAAACAACAAATGGACCTATTAAAGAAGTGTTTGAACTCAATGATATTTTGCATGAAGGATTGCCAAGTTTAAATGATCAATTGAAACCAAACAATATTGCATTATCAGATACTTTTCACAAAGAATCCATCACTGATTTAAATAAAGCGATAGTGCTCAATGATCGGTATGTTTTTATCAATGAACTTTTTAGGGGCGACGAAGTAATGTATGAGCGAAGTTTAAAAACCATTAATGGTTTTACTACTATGCTAGAAGCACAGTCTTGGATTCAAAGAGAATTAAAAGTAAAATTGGGTTGGAATGAAACAGCTTCAATTGTAGCTCAGTTCGATCAATTAATTAACAGGCGATTTTCTTGAATATGCTGCATGATTATTTTAGTGGCACCTGCATGATTGTAAACAAAACTCTTTGCAGCAGTTGCAGCTTCTAAATAAAGCGGATCATTTTTATCTAATAAACTATTAAATACTTGTTCCATTTCTAGGGCATCTTCAACACTAATACATCCTCCATTTTCAACTAGTGCTACTACTTCAATGTACTTTTCAAACACGGGTCCAATTACTACCGGTTTGCCGTATACAGCCGCTTCTAATACATTGTGAACGCCATCTCCACCAAATCCACCACCAACCAAACTAACTGTTGCGTAATGGTATAATCGGGTAAGCATTCCCATATTATTTACAATGAGTACTTGTAAGTTTTCTGGTATGGGTAATTGGTTATTGATAGCATTTTCGTAATCAGAAAAAAGCATCGATCGATGGTATAAATTTAAACATTCTTTAAGTCTGTCTTCATTAATATCATGCGGCGCAACAATGCATTTGATTGATGGATTCGAATTAATAAAATGGTCTAATTCTTCGTCGTCTTCGGTCCAGGTGCTACCTGCAACAATGGTTGTATGATTGGTACAAAATTTTTCTACAATTGAAATAGGTTCAAATTTGTTAGCAATTGCAAGCACTCTATCAAATCGGGTATCGCCACTAATAGTAACAGTGTCTGTAAAACCAATCCCTTTTAATAATTGTGCCGATACATTGTCTTGTACAAAAAAGTAACTAAAATTTTTAAGGATATTTCTATAGAATTTACCATACCATTTAAAGAAAGATTGTCTTTCTCTAAAAATGCCAGAAACCAATACCAATGGGATATTTCTTTTAGCAGCTTGAGCAGAATAATGGTACCAGAATTCGTATTTAACAAATAGAATTAATGTTGGATTCACAATCTTAAAAAAACGTTTAGCATTACTTGCAGAATCAATAGGTAAGTAAGTGATATGATCGGCGCCAGTATAATTTTTTCTTACCTCATATCCAGATGGCGAAAAAAAACTTAATAATATTTTGTGCTTGGGGTATGTTTCTTTAAGTGCTTCTAATATTGGTCTGCCTTGTTCAAATTCTCCTAATGAAGCGCAGTGCATCCAAATAACAGGTGCTTCATTGTTTTCAAAAGCTTTGGCAAGTGTAGCAAAAACGTTTTTTCTACCATTGACCCATTGCCTTGCTTTTTCATTGTAGCAGCCTAATAGCCAAGCGGCTTTTGGGTATAAAAAAATAAAGATTTCGTAGAATATTTTCAAGTGTCTGTTTCTTGGTACAAAATAACGCAATAATTTCTAGCTTATTTCACAGATTTCATATTACGGAGAAACCTTATTTGCGCTTATTTTCAGTAGATTTGCCCCCGAATCAATGAATTGTAATATGCGCCCCATTCAAATGGTAGATACCAAGAGTCAATATCTGAAAATAAAATCAGCAGTAGACGCTGCTATTCATGAAGTATTAGACTCAGCCGCATACATTAATGGCAAGCCAGTTCAGGATTTTACAGCTGCACTAAATACCTACCAAGGATCTGCCCACACCATTACTTGTGGAAATGGAACTGATGCTTTACAAATTGCCATGATGGCACTTGATCTACAACCAGGAGACGAAGTGATTACCCCATCATATACTTATATTGCTACAACAGAAGTAGTGGCGCTATTAAAATTAACACCAGTTTTTGTTGAAGTCGATCCTAAAACTTTTTGTATCGATCCAGTATCGGTGCGCAATGCCATTACACCAAAAACAAAAGCAATTGTTCCAGTGCATTTATATGGCCATGCCGCTCCTATGGAAGAGATTATGCAAATAGCTGCTGAATTTGGTTTGTATGTAATTGAAGACAATGCTCAAGCTATTGGATGCGACTATACATTTTTGGATGGAAGTAAAAAGAAAACGGGTTCTATTGGAACTGTAGGTGCAACTTCATTTTATCCAAGTAAAAACTTAGGTGCTTATGGAGATGGAGGTGCCATTTTTACAAATGATGCAGTACTTGCTCAAAAAATGAAAATGATTGCCAATCATGGACAACAAACTCGTTACTACCACGAAATGGTTGGTTGTAATTCTCGTTTAGATTCCATGCAAGCTGCGGTATTAAATATTAAATTACAGCAGTTAGACGATTATACAAATGCTCGCAGAAATGCCGCCGCTTTTTATAACAATGCATTTGTAGGAAACGAAAAAATAACAGTGCCATATGTTGCGCCTTATAGCACGCATGTGTATCATCAATATACCTTGCAATTACACAATGTGAATAGAGATGCACTCAGCGCATATTTAGCGGAGAAGAAAATACCTTCAATGATTTATTATCCGGTACCCGGACATCGTCAAAAAATGTTCAGTGGTTTTGATTTGCCGCCAGTAGATTTAACCATTACTGATTGGTTAACAGAACGTGTGATTTCTTTGCCTATGCATACCGAAATGGATCAAGAGCAACTTTCTTATATTACAGAAAACGTTTTAAACTTTATTAATAATTAATACATGAAAATAGCTGTTGTTGGAACTGGATATGTTGGATTGGTTACAGGAACTTGTTTTGCAGAAACAGGTATTAAAGTAACTTGTATAGATATTGATGCATCCAAAGTTGAGCGCCTTTCGAATGGAGAAATTACCATTTATGAACCTGGCTTAGAAAAAATATTTTTACGTAACACCAGAGAAGCGCGTTTAAAATTTACCACTAGTTTAGTAGAAGGAATTAAAGATGCAGAAATTATTTTTTTAGCATTGCCTACACCTCCAGGTGCAGATGGTTCTGCCGATTTAAAATATATTTTAGGTGTTGCTAATGAATTAGGAAAATTATTAACTGATTATAAAGTAATAGTTAATAAGAGTACAGTGCCAGTGGGTACTGCCGAAAAAGTGCGTGCAGCAATTGCACAAAATTACCAAGGAGAATTTGATGTAGTTAGCAATCCTGAATTTTTAAGAGAAGGTGTTGCCGTGGATGATTTTATGAAACCAGACAGGGTAGTTATTGGGGTTAGTTCAGACCGTGCTAGAAAATTAATGGGCGATTTGTATGCACCATTTGTGCGTCAAGGAAATCCAATTATTTATATGGATGAAAAGTCTGCCGAGTTAACCAAATATGCAGCCAATTCATTTTTGGCTACTAAAATTTCGTTCATGAATGAAATAGCACAAATGTGCGAAAGAGTTGGTGCAGATGTTGATTTGGTGCGAAGAGGAATTGGTAGTGACGATAGAATCGGCCGACGCTTTTTATTTCCAGGCATTGGTTATGGTGGATCTTGTTTTCCAAAAGACGTACAAGCATTAATCATGTCATCCGAAGAGTACGGATACGATTTTAAAATTTTAAAAGCTGTTGAATCAGTTAATGAAAATCAAAAATTACACCTGATTCCAAAAATCAAAGCACATTTTAATGGCAATATAGCAGGCAAGCATTTTGCGTTATGGGGTTTGGCTTTTAAACCAAATACCGATGATATACGCGAAGCACCAGCATTGTATTTAATTGAAGCATTAACAGCAGCAGGAGCAACCGTTACCGCATACGATCCTGAAGCCATGCCGAATGTGCAAAATCAAATAGGACACTCTGTAATTAATTTTGCAGCAGACCAATATAGTTGTTTAGCTGGTGCAGATGCCTTGATAATTGCTACCGAATGGAGTGAATTTAGAACACCAGATTTTGAAATCATTGAAACTAAAATGCGCCAAAAAGTAGTGTTTGATGGAAGAAATTTATTTGACGTAAAACAAATGAAAGAACTAGGATATCATTACGAAAGTATTGGTAGACCATAAATAAATACTATGTCAAGAAATACAATTTTAATTACAGGTGCAGCAGGCTTTTTAGGTTCGCATTTATGTGATCGTTTTATAAAAGAAGACTACCATGTAATAGGAATGGATAATTTAATTACAGGTGATTTAAAAAATATAGAACACTTGTTTAAATTAGAAAATTTCGAGTTTTTTCACCACGATGTTTCTAAGTTTATTCATGTGCCAGGTAATATTGATTATATCCTGCATTTTGCTTCTCCTGCAAGCCCCATCGACTATTTAAAAATTCCTATACAAACTTTAAAAGTGGGTGCATTAGGAACGCATAATTGTTTGGGATTAGCCAAAGCGAAAAAAGCAAGAATACTAGTAGCTTCAACTAGTGAAGTATACGGAGATCCAATGGTGCATCCACAAACAGAAGAATATTGGGGCAATGTAAACCCTGTAGGACCGCGAGGTGTATATGACGAAGCCAAGCGTTTTATGGAATCAATCACAAGGGCTTATTATACTTTTCATGGTGTTGAAACAAGAATCATTCGCATCTTTAATACCTATGGTCCTAGAATGCGCTTGAACGACGGTAGAGCATTACCAGCATTTATTGGTCAAGCACTACGCGGCGAAGATTTAACCGTATTTGGCGATGGTTCTCAAACACGTTCATTTTGTTATGTAGATGATTTAATTGAAGGTATTTATCGCTTATTAATGAGTGATTATACTATGCCAGTTAATATTGGCAATCCAAATGAAATAACCCTGAAAGATTTTGCAGAAGAAGTATTAAAACTCACTGGATCTTCCGTTAAAATAATCTACAAAGAATTACCAGTTGATGATCCTAAGCAACGTCAACCAGATATTACTAAAGCAAGGGAATTATTAGGATGGGAGCCAAAGATTGAAAGAGCAGAAGGCTTAAAAAGAACCTACGAATATTTTAAATCATTACCCAAAGAAGAATGGTCTAAACTACCCAAGGAATTTGTAAACTCAAGTAAATAGTTAAGTAGAATAAATCATTTTTATGTTAAAACCTTTGGTAGTAGTAACAGGAAGAACTGGGCAACTTGGTTGGGAAATAGAACAACTATCTCAACAATATAGCCAACAGTTCCATTTTTTATTTACATCAAGGGCAGAACTAGATTTATCAAATCCTGCAAGCATTGCACCTTTCTTTGAAACTTATACGCCAGCTTATTTTATTAATTGTGCCGCCTATACAGCCGTAGATAAAGCCGAACAAGAGCAAGCATTAGCCTATACCATTAATGCAGAATCTGTAGGATTAATCGCCAAGCATTGTGCCGAAATTAATGCAGTGCTCATTACAATTTCTACCGATTATGTGTTTGATGGAAATGGAACAGCGCCTTATTTAACTACTACTGCAACAAAGCCTATCAATTATTATGGCTATAGTAAATGGATGGGAGAGCAGTTGGCCTTAAGCAATTGTAAAAAATCTATTATCATTAGAACCTCTTGGGTATATAGTACACATGGTAATAATTTTGTAAAAACCATGTTGCGTTTAATGAATGATCGACCATCATTAAATGTAGTGTCAGACCAAATTGGATCACCAACATCTGCCGCAGATTTAGCGGCTGCAATTTTTTCTATTCTTCAATCAATTGAAAAAGGAAATGCGCACTATGGCATATATCAATATTGTAATAGTGGCGTAATATCTTGGTATGATTTTGCAGTAGCTATTGCAAAAGAAGCCAACAAAAAAACAAATGTATCGCCCATTCCATCCACCGATTTTCCAACTCCAGCTAAGCGACCTGCTTATTCGGTAATGGATACAACTGGTTTAGAAAATGATTACGGCATTCAAACTATCCATTGGTTAGATAGTTTACAAAACTGTATCAATAAACTTCTTTAATGTTTCTGCTTACTTTGATTCCTTGTCTACCAGTTTTATTTTCTGTGTAAAACTTTGTTTTTCATAAAGGGCACTCATTGCTGCATTAGCATTAGATTCTCCCGGTCTTTGTCCACCGCCGCTTCCGCCACTACGTCCAGCACCTGCACCTATTCGACTTTTTCCCATACTATTAGGTTCTGACCTTGAACCAAAATCCCTTGATTCATAGGGGTTCTCTAGTGCATTTACTCTAAATTCAACGTTAACTAATTCAGTGAGTGTAGCTTTGCTTTGAGGTATCAAATCTTTAATAGGAATCATTATTTCGTAAATAATATTTTCCTTTTCATCTAAACCTATTCCAATATTCATTCCATTCACATTCATCAAATCTTGAACGCCATTGTTGGCTAGAAACCCTTTTCTTGTAACTGTTGTAATCATTGCTTTGTAAAGCGTTATTAGGTTTTTAATATCTGCATTAAAAACATAACGGATTTCAGCTATTTTAGAGAAGTCAATACTTGCATGGAATTTCCTATCTTTTTCTGAAGATTTTAAATCAAGACTCCATCCAGCAATCATCATTTTAGTGGCTTTATTTCTATTAGTATTTGATACGCATAAATAAATATTATCCTTATCATTACTCATGGTAAAAGCTAATCCACTGATGCTATCTAAGTAATTATATGGTTTGCTCCATTCATTATCTGAACCATCAATAGTAATCTCATGCGAAGACCATTTTGACTCAGGAATAGCAGATTGTGCAACTGATTTTGATAAAAACAAAACCAAGAAAGGGAGGGTAAATAATATTTTTTTCATTGAATTTAATTTTAAATCTAGTAGAGAAAAGGTAAAGAAAATTTTCGAATAAAGTTTACAATGGAACTAAAAGTACCAAGTGCTTCATTTTTTACTATTGAATAAGAATGGCTATGTGAAGGGGTTTTGCTAGTTAGATAACATTTCAAACAAAAATTTGAAGGAAATTAACCCCTATAATATTTGTTTTGGTGGAAAAATTGGTGGAAAATCGACATTTTTAGGGGTATAAAAAAATAACCCATTGAAAATCAATGAGTTATTTTAAA
>JBAXPJ010000011.1:0-48589 GCA_037132335.1 Sediminibacterium sp.
TTGCTTTTGTAATTGTTGTAATTCTTTTTGTTGGTCTTTGTTGATAGGATTTTTTTCAACATGTTTTACAACTGGAGCAACTACTGGTTGTGATGCTTTTTGCTCTGGCTTTTCATTCTTGGCATTTTCAGCACCAATTTTTGCCATACGCTCATTCCATTCAATCCACTCTTGATAGGTTCCTTTAAATTCTTTTATTTGATTGTCTACAATTTCCCAAATTTTATTGGCAGTTTTAGAAATAAAATACCTATCGTGACTAACCAATATATAACTGCCTTCGTACTTGTTTAATGCTTCAGCTAATAATTCAACTGAGTGCATGTCTAAGTGGTTAGTAGGTTCATCTAGAATTAAAAAGTTCGCCTTACTTACAATTGTTTTAGCCAGTGCAACCCTTGCTTTTTCGCCACCACTTAACACCCGTATTTTTTTATCAATATCATCGCCACCAAAAAGAAAGGCACCCATTAAACTACGCAATTCTGCATCGCTTTTTTTGCTACCGCTATTTTGCATTTCTTCCATGATAGTATGCGTCATGGTTAAAGCTTCTAGTTGGTGCTGTGCGTAGAAACTTTCTTCTACATTATGCCCCCAAACCCGCTCTCCAGTAAATTCTTCGGTTCCAGCAACCATACGCAAAACGGTTGATTTTCCTTTACCATTGGCACCAATCAAGGCAATTTTATCGCCTCTATCAATTTCTGCATTGGTACAGTCAACAATATTAATTTTTCCAAAATGCTTGCTTACATTTTTCAAAGATACCAAGGTTCTACCTGGCACTTTGTCTAATTGAAAATTGATTCTTAAATCGGGTCTTTCTAATTGAACGTCTTCAATCTTATCAATTTTATCTAATCTTTTTTGTACACTTTGTGCTTGTGCTGCTTTACTTGCTTTTGCTTTAAATCTTTCAATAAATCTTTCTTGTTGACGAATATAATCTTGCTGATTCTCGAATGCTTTTTGTTGCATATCAATGCGAATCATTTTCTCTTGCTCGTAAAACTCGTAGTCGCCAGTGTAAATATGTATTTGTTGTTGGTATACTTCAACAATTTTATTGACCATTCTATTTAAGAAAAACTTATCGTGGCTAACAATTACCACACTGCCTTTATAGTGTATTAAATATTTTTCTAACCACTCAATTGAAGGAAGGTCTAAGTGATTCGTTGGTTCATCCATCAACAATACATCGGGTTGTTGTAAAATCATTTTTGCCAACAATACCCGCATACGCCACCCTCCACTAAATTCTTTGTATGGTCTTACCAAGTCTTCAGTACTAAATCCTAGGCCGTGTAGCACTTCTTCTGCTTTATGATGAATATTATACCCATCCAAAACATCTAATTCATGTAAGGCATCGGTATATTTAATAAGAATGGTTTCGTTTTCTGAATCATTCTCTAATTCAATACCAAGTGTTTCTATTTCTTTTTCTAGTTGACGAACCCTTTCAAAGGCGCTCAAAGCAACTTCAGTAATGTTTTCACTAGTGTCGAAACTCAATAAATCTTGGTGTAAATAGCCAATGGTTGTTTCCTTACTTTTTTCAACAGTTCCTTTAGAGGGAATGTATTCACCCACTAAAACCTTTAATAAAGTTGATTTACCAGTTCCGTTATAACCAATTAAACCAATACGGTCACCGGGTTGAATATGCCATGTTGCATCTTCAACAATTACCCTAGCACCAAACTCAAATGTTACATTTTGTAATCCTATCAGCATCTCTTAACAAGTATTTAAGGCCGCAAAGGTAATTGCAATATGCTCCCAATGCAATTTGCTTTAAATTTGTAACATAAATTTTTTCTTATGAAGCAGTTTTTGGCTTGTTTTATGGTACTTTTTCTATTGTCATGTAGTTACCAAAACGAAAAAAAGCAAGTAGAACTAGTAAAAAAACAAGTGGCTTTATCAAAAACAGCCAATTCAAATGCATTTAATGAGTCATTTAATACTTTACTAAATGCCTATTTCAACCTAAAAGACCAGTTTATTGCTGAAAAAGATAGTGGAATTGCACAAACTGCCCGTTTAATGATTTTGGCTTCAGATAGTTTGCAATTAAACCAATTAAAAGGCGATTCTAATTTAATAAATACAGCAAAAACCTATTCAGAAGGCATTTCTGCAGAAATACTAGGCTTGTTAGGCGAAAATAATTTATTGTCAAAAAGAAGGTCTTTTCAAATGGTTAGTGACCAATTATATGATTTAATCAGAACTGTTCAATATGATCAAATAATGTTATTTCATTATTTCTGTGCCAATTCTTTCGACGACCAAGGTGCTTATTGGATAAGTCAAATAGCTGATGGAAAAAATCCTTATGCGACAAAGTTTAAAACACCTTGTGCAGAAATTAGAGATACGCTCAGCTTTACCAATAAACAATAAAATTTTGTTTAAAGAACATTGTTGCACATTAAGTGTTTAGTAGTTATGAATAAAAGGTATTTATTAGTTTTTTTATTTATCTGTTTTAATATAGTAGCTATTGCTCAAGAGAAATTTACAATCAACGGTTATATTAAAGACAGTTTAACAGGCGAAACTTTAATTGGCGCCAATTTATCTATACCAAAAGAACGCAAAGGAATTGTTAGCAATCAATATGGCTTTTATTCTATTACATTAACAAATGGTAAGTATGAGTTTTTGTGTTCCTTCATAGGTTATCAACCTAAATTATTGGTTCTAGATTTACACAATAACCAACAAATTGATTTTAAACTCTTATCAAATACAGCAGTAATAAATAATGTAACTGTTGTAGCTAAAAAAAGAGACAATAATATTAAAACTGCCCAAATGGGTAAGTTTGAATTAAATGTTAGTACAGCTAAAGCAATTCCGGCATTTTTAGGAGAAGTAGATATTTTAAAAACACTTCAATTATTACCAGGTATTCGTAATGCAGGGGAAGGCAATGCAGGATTTTATGTAAGAGGAGGAGGGCCAGACCAAAATTTAATTTTATTAGATGATGCCGTTGTATACAATACAGGGCATTTATTTGGTTTCTTTAGTATTTTTAATAGTGATGCTATAAAAAATGTTACGCTCATTAAAGGAGGCATGCCCGCCCAATATGGCGGCAGGTTGTCTTCGGTAGTTGATGTAGCTATGAAAGAAGGTAATACCAATAAAACACAGGTGGATATTGGCGTTGGCTTAATTGCTTCAAGGTTTTCAATACAAGGACCATTGAAAAAAAACAAAGCTTCTTATATGATTTCTGCCCGAAGAACTTATGCAGATGCATTGGCTAAACCATTCATTAAAAAAACGAGTGACTATTATGGTTCTGGTTATTATTTCTATGATTTAAATGCTAAAATGAATTATCAAATTTCCGAAAAAGACCATTTGTATTTAAGTGGTTATTTTGGTCGTGATAAATTTAATTTCAATAATGCCAAACGAAACTTTAACACTGAAATTCCTTGGGGAAATTCCACTGCCACGCTAAGATGGAATCATGTGTTCAATAAAAAATTATTTTCTAATACAACCTTGGTGTATAATGATTATAAATTTGAGCTCAATGGAAAGCAAAGAGATTTCAATATCAAATTATCTTCGGGCATACGTGATTTAAATGCCAAAACTGATATTGATTATTTTGCATCACCCGAGCATAAAATTAAGTTTGGCGCGCAATATACTTTCCATACATTTTTACCTAATTTATTTACAGGTAGTCAAGACAGCGTAATTTTTTCTCCACAAAATTTAAATAAAAAACAAGCTAATGAATATGCTATTTATGTACAAGACGATTGGGAGTTCAATAAAAATATCAAAATAAATCTAGGTATTAGATATAGTAGTTTTCAACAAGTTGGATCTTACACAAATTATATCCGTGATATCAATGGCAATAAAATTGATAGCACGGTATATGCAAAAGGGAAAACTGTTAAAACCTATGGCGGATTTGAACCTCGTGCCACTGTAAGGTATGAATTGAATGAGCAGAGCTCTCTTAAAGCAGCCATTACCAATAATTTACAATACATACATTTAGTAACCAATGCAGGTACTACACTTCCAACAGATTTATGGGTACCAAGTACCATTCGTGTAAAGCCTCAAATGAGTTGGCAGTATGCATTGGGGTATTTTAGAAATTTTAAAGAAGGGATGTTTGAAACCTCAGTAGAACTCTATTATAAAAAAATGGAGAATCAAATTGAATACAAAGAAGGATATACGCCATCACTAAAAGATCCCGAAGAAGAATTTGTATTTGGAAAGGGGTGGAGTTATGGTTCTGAATTTTTTATTAATAAAGTTAAAGGAAGGCTAACAGGTTGGATCGGTTATACATTGAGTTATACGTGGCGACAATTTAAAGATTTAAATAACGGTATTAAATACCCAAGTAGAAATGATCGCCGACACGATTTATCCTTTGTAACCAATTACGAACTCAATTCTAAATGGCGTTTATCGTCTGTATTTGTTTATGGTACTGGAAGTGCTATTTCAATTCCAGAAAGGTTCTATTTTATAAATGGAACACTATCACAAGAGTATAGTCGTATCAATGCATATAGAATGGCAGACTACCATCGATTAGATTTTGCAGCAACGTATACGCCAAAACATAAATCAACCAGTAAAACCACTACTAATTGGGTGTTTAGTGTATATAATATTTATAGTAGAAAGAATCCTTATTTTATTTATTTCGATCAAGAGGGTAGTGCGGCAACTGGTAATTTATCGGTAGTTGCAAAACAAGTATCATTGTTTCCAATCATCCCGTCAGTCACTTATAATGTGAAGTTCTAATTATTGTCTGGGTGTATACGCAATAACAACTTTAGCATTTTTTTCTTCGGTAGAAGTTAAAAACACTTCATAGCGTTGTTTGCCTGCAGTAATAACCATCAAAGCAGTATTGGGTGGTATTTCTCCTAGATTTTCTGCCACCATAATTAGTTCGTGTTTGTTTTCTTCTGGAGTAAACTTTATTTTTAATTTAATAGGCGTATAACTCAATTCGCCATTTTTAATTACTTGTTTGTTATTGTCAAAAACAGAAATAGAATCATGGTCTATTGTGCCATTATCAAATAGTTCAATTTGTATATTTTCTTCGGATGTTTGAATGGTACGAACCAAATGATTCTCTCTTTCTACCAATACTTTTGGTAAAACCAATTTGTTATTCACTTTAGGTTTTTGAATAGGAGGAACTACTGTATCTATTTGTACAATTGTGGGAGCTGGAATATTGTTTTTCTCCATACTCAAATCCTTTAAAATTCCTGTAGCCGTTTTAGGTATTAAATTAGCTTCTGCACCTGGTCTAATTTTCGAAGCATTAGTAACTGTGCTATTTTGTTTTAGAGGTATTTTAGAATTGTTTTTAGTTGTATCTGTTGGTTTCTTTTTAGTTAGAAAATCTTCTAATTTAAAATCAGATAGAGGGACTCTTTCTAAATAAACTTTACCGGCACCACAATCTCCTTTGTCTTTTACATTGGTAGAAATAAAAGTTCCTTGTAAAACTTCTAGTTTGCCAATTTTTGAATAATCTAAGTAGCAAGTCATCAAGCAAGGCTGACTTTTATCGCCAATTTCAAGCTCAACTAAACCAGTTTCCTTTAAAATGATGGATTTAGTATTCGGCGAATAAATCCCCTGAATAGTTGCTTTGCCATAAAAAATGGTGGTTTTGTATGAATAAGTAACCCCTTTAACCGCATTGTTTTGTTGCTGCTCAATTTGAATTTCGTATTTATACATTTCTTCTTTAATCCCTTCGCGGTAGACTCCGTTAGACGAACTAAAATAACCCCTCCAAATCCCCGTAAGTTTTTGGGATTGGGCGGTAAAAGCAAATAATAAAAGAAAAAGAAGGGTAAAATTCAATCTCATGGCGCAAAACTACAGCAGCAATCTACGTCAACTTACTAAAGAACCGTTAAGGTTTTCATTATAATAAATACTTTGTAGGGGAAAGTCTGACTGCAATTTTGTATTTTTGTAACCCTTATCACATTAAGATTCGATATAAATACATGATACAGATTCGTTTTCCAGATGGCGCAACTAGAGAATACCAAGAAGGAATTTCTTCTTTAGACATTGCCAAGTCTATTAGTGAAGGGTTAGCTAGAAAAGTATTGGCTGCCAAAGTAAATGGCCAAGTATGGGATGCATCACGTGCAATAACGGCAGATGCCTCTTTACAATTATTAACATGGGATGATGCAGAAGGAAAAAATACATTCTGGCATTCATCAGCGCATTTGATGGCAGAAGCAGTTGAATCTTTATTCCCTGGTGTGAAGTTTTGGGTAGGACCAGCTTTAGAAAGAGGTTTTTATTACGATATGGATTTAGGAGGCAGACAAATGAGTGATGAAGACCTCCGCCAAATTGAAATAAAAATGGTGGAACTGGTAAAACAGAACAATCCTTATATCCGTCAAACCATTTCAAAGCCCGACGCTATTAAATATTTTGCAGATAAAGGCGACGAATACAAACTAGATTTATTACAAGGCTTACAGGACGGTGAAATAAGTTTTTATACCCAAGGCCAATTTACCGATTTGTGTAGAGGGCCACATATTCCGGGCACAGGCGTTATTAAAGCCATTAAGCTTACTAGCATATCTGGGGCTTATTGGAAAGGTGATGAAAAGAACAAAATGTTAACCCGTGTTTACGGTGTTACATTTCCTAATAAAAATGAATTAGACGCTTATTTATTAATGTTGGAAGAAGCCAAAAAGCGCGACCACCGTAAATTAGGTAAAGAGTTAGGCATTTTTACAATGGATGATGATATAGGACCAGGTTTGCCTTTGTGGATGCCTAATGGAACCATTATTATTGAAGAATTAGAAAGACTTGCCAAAGAAACCGAAGAAGAAGCAGGCTATAAAAGGGTAGTTACCCCACATATTGCCAAAGAGAGTTTATATATTACTAGCGGACACTTACCTTATTACCAAGAAAGTATGTATCCACCCATGGAAATGGATGGCACTAAGTACTATTTAAAGGCAATGAATTGTCCGCACCACCACAAAATATTTTCGGCTGAATTGCGTAGCTATAAAGAAATGCCATTGCGTTTAGCAGAATATGGTACTTGTTATCGCTACGAGCAAAGTGGAGAATTATTTGGATTAATGCGTGTACGTTGTTTACACATGAATGATGCACATATCTATTGTAGTAAAGAACAATTTGCGCAAGAATTTAGGGCGGTGAATGATATGTATTTAAAGTATTTCGAGATTTTTGGCATTGACAAATACGTGATGCGTTTAAGTTTACACGATCCGGCAAAACTGGGTAAAAAATACATTGATGAACCTGAATTATGGTTAGAAACCGAAGAAATGGTACGTCAAGTATTAAAAGAATCAGGAACCCCATATGTAGAAGTACCCGATGAAGGGGCTTTTTACGGACCTAAAATTGATGTGCAAATTTGGAGTGCTATTGGTAGAGAATTTACTTTGGCAACCAACCAAGTTGATTTTGCACAAGGGCGTCGTTTTAAATTAGAATTCACCAATAAAGACAATGCACCTGAAACACCACTAATCATTCATAGAGCACCATTAGGTACACACGAAAGATTTATTGGATTCCTTCTAGAGCATTATGCTGGTAAGTTTCCAGTATGGTTAGCACCATTACAAGTAAAGATTTTACCAATTAGTGAAAAGTTTCAAGACTATGCCTTAGCTGTTAAAGCAAAATTGCGCAAAGCGGGTGTAAGGGTAGAAATAGACGATAGAAATGAAAAGATTGGAAAAAAAATCCGCGATACAGAATTGATGCGCGTACCTTACATGCTAGTAATAGGCGAAAAAGAAGTTGCAGAAAATCAACTGGCTGTTCGCCGTCAAGGTAAAGGAGACATGGGTGTACAATCGGTTGATTCTTTCATAGAATTAGTGGTTGATGAAATAGATAATCGTAAATCACCGGAATAGTCAGCTTTATTTATATCTTTATTAATAAATAATTATTCACAAAACAAGTTTTAATGGCATTACCACCAAGAGGCGGAGGAAGATTTAACCCCAGGTTTAACAGGCAACCAGAGCCTGAACATCGTATTAACGAAAGAATTCGTGTATTGCAAGTTCGTTTAGTAGGCGACAATGTTACAGTAGGTGTTTACCCAACAGCAGACGCTTTAAAAATTGCGCAAGAGCAAGAATTAGATCTTGTAGAGATATCTCCAACAGCAGATCCCCCAGTTTGTAAAGTAATCGACTATAAGAAATTCTTATACGAGAAGAAGAAGAAGGAAAAGGAAATGAAAGCCAATTCCAAGCAAAGTGAAGTAAAAGAAATTCGTTTTACACCAGGAACTGATGACCATGATTTTAATTTCAAGGCAAAACATGCTGAGAATTTCTTAAAGGATGGTAACAAAGTAAAAGCATATGTACAGTTCAAAGGACGTGCCATTATGTTTCAGGATCGTGGACAATTATTATTGTTGAAATTTGCTGAAAGGCTAGCAGAAGCAGGTACTTTAGAGAGTATGCCTAAGTTAGAAGGAAAGCGAATGTTTGCCATATTCACACCAAAAACAGGAAAGAAGAAAGGATAAAAGGTAATTTTGTTTTTAGGAAACAGCAACATAATAGTTGCTGTTTTTTAGTTTATAGAAGTCTAATAATTTGATTTTCAATAACTTATTAGATGTTAATTGGCAATTATTCTAGTAGTTATTTTTTTGATATTCTAATTTGGCTTTTGAATGTTGTTTACAAACCCTTACCTTTGCCATCCGAAAAAATCGGATATTTCCCGTAGGGCCTTACAAGTGTTTCGTCTGTTCGAAACCGCCAGCAGGGTGTAATCTTAACTAGATTATTTAACATGCCAAAGGTAAAAACCAATTCTAGCGCAAAAAAGCGCTTTAAGGTGACTGGTACTGGAGAAATCACTTTCCAGAAAGCTTTCAAACGTCACATCTTAACAAAAAAATCAAAAAAGCGTAAAAGAGCAATGAGCAAAAAAGGTATGGTGAGTGCACCAAACAAAGATTTTGTTCTACGTTTATTACGTTTGAAAGGATAAACTACGCGTTTATTTTAAACAACCACCATCATTTTAAAAATCAGTAAACGCGTATTTAAAATCGTTTACGTAAAAAATTAATACTATGCCACGTTCAAAAAATGCAGTAGCATCTAGGGCTAGAAGGAAAAAAATTCTTGATCAAGCTAAAGGTTATTATGGTAAACGTAAAAACGTTTATACCGTAGCCAAAAATATCGTTGAAAAAGGTTTAACATACAGTTATGTAGGTCGTAAACTTAAAAAACGTGAATACCGTCAGTTATGGATTGCGCGTATTAACGCAGCTGTAAGACAAGAAGGATTAACTTATAGTCAGTTTATTAATAAATTAACTGTAAAAGGAATTGACCTTAACCGTAAGGTTTTGGCCGATTTAGCTATGAATGAGCCAGTTGCTTTCAAAGCATTGGTTGATTCTGTAAAATAGAATGCTATCCAGAATACCATACAAAACCGGAAGTCTAAACCTTTCCGGTTTTTTTTATGCAATCAAGCGAGTAAACTATTACTTTTGCGTTGCAAAAATCTGTTTGCTCACCGTATAATACGTAATACTAATAATGAATAACACCTATACTTCGCTTGTGAACCAGACCTTCCATTTTCCTCAAGAAGGGTTTGATCAAAATGATGATGGTTATTTAGAATTCAACGGACTAGACCTTATCTCCTTAATTAATAAGCACGGAACTCCTTTAAAATTAACTTACTTACCTAAAATTGGTATGCAAATTAATAAGGCTAAAAGCTTATTTGCCAATGCCTTTAAAAAGCATAAATACGAAGGACAGTATTTTTATTGCTACTGTACTAAAAGTTCTCATTTTTCATTTATAGTAGAAGAGGCTTTAAAACACGGCATACATTTAGAAACCTCTTATGCTTACGATATTGATATTGTAAATCGTTTATACGAACGTCGCAAGATTAATAAAGATGTATACATTATTTGTAATGGTTACAAGCAAAAAAACTATACCACTCGTATTGCTAAAATGATCAATAATGGGTTTAAGAATGTTATTCCCATCTTAGATAATAAAGAAGAATTGCAAGCCTATAGAAAATCTGTTAAACAACCATTCCGTTTAGGTATTAGAGTTGCAGCAGAAGAAGAACCTAACTTTCCATTTTACACTTCAAGACTAGGTATTAGAGCAAAAGATATACTTGAATTTTATGTAGATGAAATTGAAGGATTTGAAGATAAGTTTCAATTAAAAATGCTCCATATCTTTTTAAATAAAGGAGTGAAGGATGATATTTATTATTGGTCGGAGTTAAATAAAATTATTAACCTCTATTGCCAATTAAAGAAAATATGTCCGGAGTTAGATTCAATAAATATTGGCGGTGGATTTCCTATTAAACATTCTTTGGGTTTTGAATACGACTACCAATTTATGATTAATGAAATTGTAGGCAATATTAAAAAAGCATGTAACAAGGCAAAAGTACCTATGCCAAATATTTATACAGAGTTTGGTAGCTTTACAGTAGGCGAGAGCATGGCACATATATACAGTGTACTAGGCCAAAAAATTCAAAACGATCGTGAGTGCTGGTATATGATTGATTCGTCGTTTATCACTACTTTACCAGATACCTGGGGCATTGGAGAAAAGTTCTTGATGCTGCCAATTAATAAATGGGATAATGAATACCATCGAGTCGTACTAGGTGGTATCACTTGTGATAGCCACGACTACTATGATTCAGAAGAACATATTAATGAAGTATTCTTACCTAAGCTAGCATCTTCCAATAAAAAAGAAGAAGAGCAAAACAAAGAACCTTTGTATGTAGGATTCTTTCATACTGGTGCTTATCAAGATGCTATTAGTGGATACGGCGGCATTAAGCATTGTATGGTTCCTTCACCTAAGCATGTAATTGTAGAATACGATAAAGCTGGTAAACTAATTGACTGGGTATATTCAAAAGAACAAACCTCAGCAAGTATGTTGAAAATTTTAGGCTATTTAAGATAATAGATTTATCATCATTGATTGATTATAAAAATAGGCTGTCTCTACATTTTGAGACAGCCTATTTTATTGTAAATACTTAATGAATATTTGTATTCATTAATAAAATAATCGGCGTGTGTTTTAAAATAGAGAAGCTGTTTTTTATTAGATTACCATTTCATTATTTGTTTTTAATATTGAATTGGCTCTAAGCGAAACCCCAAATCACGTAACAAAGCAAGCACACCAGTTTTACCACCTAAATGTCCTACTCCAACTGCAAAAAAACTAGATTTTTCTTGCATGATTGTTTTCATTTTAGGCGCCCATTTTTTATTTCGATCTACTAATAATGCTTTTTCTGATAAGCCATCTTTACCTTGTTTTTGAATGTATTGAAACAATAATTCTGGATCCTTTTTTTGATACATATCCATCATTTCTTTCATGGTAGCTTTTGTGCTATCAAAATTCAATACCATTTTTTGTAAAGCAACTACCTGAGAATCGATTGGTTCAATATCAATTGCATTTAATTGTTCTGCAACGGTTTCTAATCCTAAAATTTCCTTTTTATTTGCTTTTGCTAGATTCATTAACTCGGTTTCTGGTTGAACAAAATTGCTACAAGGAACCGTTTTAATAGTAAGAAAACTTAAACTCATAAAAGGCTTGAATTGATTAAAGGATTTTAAACTCATTCCTGTAATGGCTTTATATACACTATCACAAATCTTAAATTGTGCTATTGTCATGTAAGATTCTAGCGTTCTATTAGGCATAGCAATTAGTTGCATCATTTGCTGCTGCATGGTAGGATCATCCATGTCTAGCTCGCCATAAAACTGCGTAGTATTAAGCAGGGAAGCTTTTAGCGTATCACTTATTGTAAATTGGTCTTTGCACATTAAGTGAAAGGTTCCAAATATATAAGAGGGCTCTTTTAATGATTTACCCGATATTTTCCACAATAAAGAGTTTTTAGCACCAATTTGGCCATTAACAGATGTAGAAAATAGATATATAACTAATAATAAGGAGACAACTCTCATAATTAATTGATTTTCAATAAATAACTAATATTTCTATGATTTTTAGTGCTACAAAATAGACTAAAATGAATGAATGACAATTGTTGACCCCTTATAACTTGCATTTGGCTATTACACGGATATGTTAAATAATTGATTTGGGGTTAAAAAAGATTGAATTCTATAAATATGACGAATTATTTGAAAAATTATAATGTTGATTTATCTTAAATTTGTAGTCTAATAAAATAAAAATCATGTATCCAGCAGAAATAGTGTTACCAATGAAGGCAGAATTAGTAGACGGAGGATTTGAAGAGCTATTAACTTCCGACGAAGTAAACAATACATTAGCCAAATCAGGTACCACATTAGTAGTAATTAATTCTGTATGTGGCTGTGCAGCAGGAACTTGCAGACCAGGTGTGCTAATGGCAGTTCAAAATGCCACTAATTTGCCAGATCGTTTAACTACAACTTTTGCAGGCTTTGATGTAGACGCAATTAACCAGGTTCGTAAGCATTTATTGCCTTATCCGCCATCTTCACCAGCAATAGCCCTATTTAAAGACGGGGAATTGGTGAGTATTGTAGAAAGACACCAAATTGAGGGTCGTCCAGCACAAGTTATTGCGCAGCATTTAATTTCTGTATTTAATGAGCATTGCAATTAATAAATAATGTAATTTCGTAAGTAGATGGGTTAGTAAGTATGGGGGCCTCACGTAAGTGGGGCCTTTCTATTTTTTAGAAGGTATAATCATTTTTAGTATCAGTTTTTCTGGTTAACATTGTATCCTTATCTACTTATATTTTATTATTAAATTCCAATAATAAGTTCATGTATCCCAATCTCTACTACGTATTTAAAGATTTATTTGGAATAGAATTATCTGCACTTAAACTGATCAATTCTTTTGGATTTTTTGTAGCCCTTTGTTTTATTATTAGTGCTTGGGCATTAACCTTAGAATTTCAACGAAAACAACAACTTGGGTTACTCAGTTTTACCGAAGAAAAAGTATTAATGGGTGCGCCTGCATCCTTGACGGATTTGTTGCTAAATTTTATTTTAGGATTTGTTTTTGGCTATAAAATAATTGGGGCATTTGTTATTCAAGACGCCTTGAATGACCCACAGTCTTTTATACTTTCTAGTAAAGGAAACACTGCTGCTGGAATTTTAATAGGACTTTTCTTTTTAGGATTAAAATGGTATGAAAAAAATAAAGAGAAACTAGCCAAACCAGAAGAAAGAACTATTCGTATTTGGCCACAAGACAGGGTAGGAGATTTAGTAATTTATGCCGCTGCTTTTGGATTTTTAGGTGCTAAAATATTTCATAATTTAGAAAACTGGAATGAATTTATAAAAGATCCAATTGGGGCATTAATATCATTTAGTGGGTTAACTTTTTATGGCGGTTTAATTTGTGCTGGTGCTGCAATAATGATTTATTCCAAAAGAATCAAATTGCCAATTGTGCATTTAGTAGATTCTTTTGCACCAATATTAATGTTAGGTTATTCCATTGGAAGAATTGGTTGTCAAGTAAGTGGCGATGGAGATTGGGGTATTGTTAATTTACATCCAAAGCCTTTTAACTGGCTGCCAGACTGGCTTTGGGCATATCAATATCCGCACAATGTTGTGGGAGAAGGTGTTGCAATTCCAGGTTGTGTTGGACAATATTGTAATCAATTGGCACAACCTGTTTATCCAACAGCTTTGTATGAAGTAATTGTTTGTGCTATTTTATTTATTGTTTTATGGTCGGTTAGAAAAAAAATAAAAATTCCCGGAAGAATATTTGGCTTGTACTTAATGCTAAATGGATTAGAACGTTTTTCCATTGAAAGTATTCGGGTAAATACAAAATACGAAGACCTTCCATTGCAGCCTACTCAAGCACAAATTATTTCTGTAATTTTAATGCTCACAGGAATCTGGTTATTTATTCAGTCTAAGAAATGGTATTTAAAATCCAATACTTTATCTAATAAAAACTAACACAGTACTTTATCAATTTTTATCTTAATAAAAATATATTTTATGCCTTCATTTGATATCGCTAGCAAAGTAGACCTTCAAGTATTAGATAATGCTATCAATACCGTTAAAAAAGAAATTAGTACACGCTTCGACTTTAAAGATTCAATGGTTAAAATTGACCTGAATAAAAAAGACTATATCCTTCAATTAGAAGTTGAAAGTGATATGAAAATGAAACAGGTAATTGATGTAGTGATTAGTCGATCTATGAAGCAAGGAATTGAAGCAAGTGCTTTTGACTTTAGTAAAGATGCTTATCCTAGTGGAAAAACAGTAAAAAAAGAAGTGTCAGTTCGTAATGGTTTAAAACAAGACGATGCCAAGAAACTGGTTAAACTGATTAAAGAAAGTGGGTTAAAAGTGCAGGCTGCAATTATGGACGATATTATTCGTGTTACGGCTAAAAAAATCGACGATTTACAAGACGTCATTGCTCTTACAAAAACCAGTGACCTAGGTTTGCCGCTCCAATTTATTAATATGAAGAGCTAAAAATGGGCCTATTTTGCCTTTTTATGGCATATTTTCAAATTTCATTTGGTTAAAATTAAGGTTTCCTGTACTTTTGCCATCCTAAAAATAACAGTACGGCAAAAACCGTACGACCTAAATCTACTATCATGAAGCAAGGTATCCATCCAGACAATTACCGTTTTGTAGTGTTTAAAGACATGAGTAATGGTGATCAATTTTTAAGTCGCTCAACCGCAAATTCAAAAGAAACCGTTTTATGGGAAGATGGTAATGAGTATCCAGTAATTAAATTGGAGATTTCTAACACCTCTCATCCATTTTATACAGGTAAAAATATGTTGGTTGATACGGCAGGTCGTATTGATAAATTCAAAAAGCGTTACGCAAAGAAAGACTAGTCTTTTTGATAAAATATTCAAAATCCCGTCTCGATTTTTCGAGACGGGATTTTTATTGGGATGGAACTGTAACTTTGTACCATTAATAGTAACCACATGAAGTTAGATATATTAGCCATTGGTGTTCACCCAGACGATGTTGAATTAGGTTGTGCTGGTACGCTTTTGGCTGCCATTGCGGAAGGTAAACAGGTTGGTATTGTTGACTTAACTAGGGGCGAACTTGGTACTAGAGGTACTGCTGAAACCCGTAAAGTAGAATCAAGAAATGCAGCGGATATTTTAGGAATTGACATTAGAGAAAATTTAGGTATGGCAGATGGCTTTTTTCAAAACGACGAAACCAATCAGCGTAAGTTGATTCAAATCATTAGAAAATATCAGCCTACCATTATTTTAGCCAATGCTCCTGAAGACCGTCATCCAGATCATGGAAGAAGTTCAAAAATGATTTCTGATGCTGCATTCTTGTCTGGATTAAGAAAAATCGAAACCTTACAAGATGGCGAATTACAAAAAGAATGGAGACCTTCTTATGTATTTAACTATTTACAAGATAGATTTCTTCAGCCTTCATTTATAGTAGATATTTCAGCACATATCAACCAAAAATTGGCTGCTATTCATGCTTATACTACACAATTTTACAACCCAGATTTAAACGAACCCCAAACCTATATTTCAACACCACAATTTATTGAATCAGTGAAAGCGCGTGCAATGATGCTGGGTAAAAGAATTGGTGTGGAATATGGAGAAGGATATTTAACAGAAAAAATGATTGGAATTAGTAGTTTCGATCATATCATAAAAATTACTACCTAAAATATAGAAAGATAATATTGGATTTCTAACTTAATAATTGATAGTGTATGTCTATTGTATCTGTTGGTCTTATTCAAATGAGCTGTACTGCGTCTAAAGAAAATAATTTAGAAAAAGCAATCAGTAAAATTAAAGAAGCTGCACAAAAAGGTGCTCAGATTATTTGTTTGCAAGAGTTGTTTGGTTCCTTGTATTTCTGTGATACAGAATTATACGAAAATTTTTTATTAGCAGAACCTGTGCCAGGTCCTTCAACAAATATTTTCAGTAGTTTGGCAGCTGAATTAAATGTTGTAATTATAGCGTCTTTATTTGAAAAAAGAGCACAAGGTTTATACCATAATACCACTGCAGTTATTGATGCAGACGGAACTTATTTGGGTAAGTATCGTAAGATGCATATTCCAGACGATCCTGCTTATTACGAAAAGTTTTATTTCACTCCAGGTGATTTAGGCTACAAAGTTTTTAAAACAAAATTTGCAACCCTTGGTGTATTAATTTGTTGGGATCAATGGTATCCAGAAGCTGCTAGAATTACCGCATTGATGGGTGCTGAAATATTATTTTATCCTACTGCCATTGGTTGGTCTACCGAACAAAACGAAGCGACTAATACAGAGCAATACAATGCTTGGCAAACCATTCAAAAAAGTCATGCAGTTGCCAATGGTGTACACGTGGTAAGTGTTAATAGGGTTGGATTAGAACAAAATGGTGCGATGCAATTTTGGGGTGGATCTTTTGTAAGCAATCCTTTTGGAACCCTTTTGTACAAAGCTTCTCACGACCAAGAAGAAATTGCAATTATTCCAATTGATACAGCACTTACCGATAAATATAGAACGCATTGGCCTTTTATGCGTGATAGACGTATTGATTCTTATCAACCTATCACCCAACGATTTATAGACGAAGACTAATTATTGTATACTGCTATTGATTTGATTATGTTATTGAATAATACAAAAGGTATTTTACCAGCTAGTTTAGGATATCGATTTCCTGCAGAGTTTGAGCTTCATGAAGCAACTTGGTTAAGTTGGCCGCACAAAGAAGCTAGTTGGCCAGGAAAAATCGATTCAATTTATCCTAATTATGCTTTGTTTGTAAAGTATTTAGCAGAGAGTGAAAAAGTTAGAATTAATGTAGTGGATGAAGCTATGAAAGCTACCGCAATCAGTCATTTATCAAATGCTAATGTAAATTTAAATCAAGTAAGTTTTTTCATTCATCCTACCAATGATGCTTGGTGTAGAGACCATGGTCCTGCATTTTTAATTAATAACAAAGCAGCACAAAAAAAAGTAATCGTTGACTGGAATTATAATGCTTGGGGTAACAAATATCCTCCTTATGATTTAGACGATATTATTCCAACCTTAATTGGTAAGGAATTTAATTTACCGGTATTTCATCCTGGCATTGTAATGGAAGGAGGATCGGTAGAATTCAATGGGAAAGGCACTATTTTAACTTCTACTTGTTGTTTATTAAATGAAAATAGAAACCCTTCTTTAAATCAAGCAAGTATTGAAAAATACTTACATGATTATTATGGAGCAGAACAAATACTATGGGTTGCTGATGGAATAGTAGGCGATGACACTGATGGTCATATAGATGATACGGTAAGATTTGTAAATGAAGACACCGTACTTACTGTTGTTGAAAGTAATCATCAAGATGATAACTATGCGTTATTGCAAACAAATTTGAAGCAACTACATTCCATGCGTTTATTAAATGGCAAACAATTAAATGTGGTAGAATTACCTATGCCAGATGTTATTGTTTATGAAGACCAACGTCTTCCAGCATCTTATGCTAATTTTTATATTAGCAATAACCATGTAATCGTTCCAACTTTTCAATCAAAGAAAGACGATTTGGCCTTACAAATAATTAGTGAATGCTTTAAATCAAGAACTGTTGTTGGGATTGATTCAACCGATATTATTTGGGGCTTGGGTAGTTTTCATTGTTTGAGTCAGCAAGAACCTTTGGTTTAAATTTATAGGTGCGCACTTTGTTTAGATACAATAAATGCAATTAGGGTATCTAATTCTAAACCAGCTCTATTGGCAGCATCTTGAATTTCTTCGCGAGAAACATTGGCTGCAAATGATTTTTCTTTCAAACGTTTTTTAACGCCTTTAACATCCATGCCTTCGTAACCACCTGGTCTTAAAATCGAATAAGCATGAATTAATCCAGAAAGTTCATCAAAGGCAAACAGCATTTTGTCCATTTGATTCTCTGGATCAACACCAAAATGATTGGGGCCATGAGAGGCTATTGCGTGCATCACTTCAGGGTCAATGTTTAAGGATTCTAAATGTTCTATTATTTTAATACAGTGTTTATCAGGCCATTGATCCCAATCGGCATCGTGTAATAGGCCTGAAAGTTCCCATTTCCATTGTTCTTTTTCGTTTAATCCTTCTTTTTCTCCTGCCCAAGTTTTCATTAAATGCGCCACTTGCAGCATATGAACCTGTAATTTAGGATTCAATACCCAACTCGAAAAAAGTGCCATAGCCGCTTCTTTTGTAAGTAGATTCCCTGCATTTGAAGGGTTGCCAAATACTTTTCTGTTTAATAATAAAGACATAAAATTTCCTTTTATAATTTTCTCAATAACACCCGCGAGATTTTCGCTATTTTAGCCCTATCAAGTTCATGAACCATAAAAGTAAATGATGTATGTGTAAAAAAATCTTATTCTCGGCGGCTTTTTTTGTAGCCAGTTTTTGTCAATTAACAGCTCAAACAGCATTAATTCCAAAATCAGAAGAAATTAAATCTAAATACGACCAACATTTATTGTTTGGTCCATTGTTCTATCCAAGTGCGGGAAACGAATTTCGTGCAGCTAGTGGCGAACCCGGAAATGCTTATTGGCAAAACCGAGCAGACTATAAAATAGCTGCTTCTTTGAATGAAGAAAAAAACGAAGTAACCGGATCGGTTTCTATTAGTTATAAAAATAATAGCCCACAAGATTTACCGTATATCTGGTTACAATTAGACCAAAATTTATACGAGCTAAGTTCTCGTGGTCAAGCAAAAATGCCTGCAACAGGCAGAAGTCGGTATGGCGACGCCAAAAGCACTTTTAGTGGTGGTTATAAAATTAGTTCCGTTGAATTATTAACAGCCGGAAAACCAGCGGAATCAATTCCATTTGTAATTACTGATACACGTATGCAATTACGTTTGAACAAAGTATTGTCTGCTAAAACAGGCGCTATTACTGTTAAAATAAATTATGCTTATGTTATTCCTGAATACGGTTCCGACAGAACAGGTATTTTAAAAACTAAAGCAGGAAACATTTATGCAGTGGCACAATGGTATCCGCGTGTTTGTGTATTTGATGATGTACAAGGCTGGAATACATTACCTTATTTAGGTGCAAGTGAATTTTATTTAGAGTATGGAAATTTAGAAGCAAGCATTACTGTTCCTGCTTCTCATATTGTAGTTGCTTCAGGTGAATTATTAAATGCCTCAGAAGTACTAACACCATTACAATTAAAAAGATTTAATCAAGCAAAAAAATCAGATACTACTATTATTATTCGTAGTGAAGCAGAAGTTGCTGATGCTAATTCAAGACCAAACAAACCAACTTGTACTTGGAAATTTGCCATTAGTAATGCACGTGATTTTGCATGGGCAAGTTCAAAAAGTTTTATTTGGGATGCATCAAAAATTAATTTGCCTTCAGGAAAAAATTGTATGGCTACAAGTGTTTATCCTGCTGAGTCTGCTGGTAAAAAAGGTTGGGGTCGTGCAACAGAATATACAAAAGGAAGTATTGAAAACTATAGCAAGCGTTGGTTTGAATTCCCTTACCCTGTAGCTTCTAATGTTGCTAGTAATGTAGGTGGAATGGAATATCCTGGTATTGTGTTTTGTGGTTCAACTGCTAAAACACAAGGTTTATTTGGGGTTACAGATCATGAATTTGGACACACTTGGTTCCCTATGATTGTAGGTAGTAACGAACGCAAATATGGCTGGATGGATGAAGGCTTTAATACTTTCATTAATACTTTAGCTGGTGATGATTTTAACAATGGAGAATACAAAGACGGAAAAACAGACTGGCACCAATATGCAAAATTCCTATTCGGACCAACATCTGAAGCAATGTTAAACACACCCGATGTGTTACAAGAAAGAAATATTGGTACTTCATTATATATGAAACCTGGATATGCATTAACCTTATTACGTACGCAAATTTTAGGTGTTGATCGTTTTGATTATGCGTTTAAAAAATACATACGTGATTGGAAATTTAAACATCCTACACCGTATGACTTTTTTAGAAGTATCGAAAATAGTGCTGGTGAAGATTTAGCATGGTTTTGGAGAGGCATGTTCTTAGAGAATTATAAATTAGACCAAGCCATTTCTAAAGTTGATTATGTTGGTAGTGACGCTAAAAATGGCGCACTAATTACCATTGATAATTTAGACCAATTAGCCATGCCAGTTATCATTGAATACACCACAAAATCGGGTGTTAAACAAAGAAAAACTTTACCTGTAGAAGTATGGCAAAACAATGCTTCTTGGAAAGTAAAATTAAATACAACGGAAGAATTACAAAAAGTAGTAATTGATCCAGATCATGTATTCCCTGATATGAATAGTGCTAATAACACTTGGAATGCAAAATAAATTTATCCTATAAAAAGAAGCCAGTTAACTTGAATGTTAACTGGCTTCTTTTTTTAATTTAATAAGATGAAAAAAAATCAAATATTCCGTAAAGGATTTATTTTATTAGTAATTGCTGTTGTTGGATTTTGGGCTTGTTCTAGAAATCCTTATAAAGATTCAAATAAACAGTATCAACAACAAGTAAAAAATCTTGCATTGTCTATTAAAGAAAATCCACTAGAAAAATGGACTACTGATTCAATTAAAGAACCGCAATACTGGGTAGGCACTACCAATTTTAATTTACGTAAACCAAGTTTTGTAATTATACATCATACCGCACAAAATGCTTGTTTACAAACACTTGCCACATTTACAACTGTTAAATCGGCTGTAAGTGCACACTATGTTATTTGTAAAGATGGCACCATACAC
This sequence comes from Sediminibacterium sp., assembly GCA_037132335.1. Classification (GTDB taxonomy): domain Bacteria; phylum Bacteroidota; class Bacteroidia; order Chitinophagales; family Chitinophagaceae; genus Sediminibacterium. The sequence goes on from JBAXPJ010000011.1 coordinate 20,960, forward strand.
CATATGTTAAATGATTATTTACGTGCCTATCATGCTGGTGTTTCTAAATGGGGTAATTTAATTGATATCAATTCTGCCTCTATTGGTATAGAATTAGATAACAATGGTTTTGAACCTTTTGATAGTTTACAAATTAAAAGTTTAATTAGTTTGTTAGCTCGTCTTAAATCAACCTATACAATTCCAACGGCAAATTTTATAGGTCATGGAGATATTGCACCAACTAGAAAGAATGATCCCAATTATAGATTCCCTTGGAAAACATTGGCAGACAATGGTTTTGGCCTATGGTATGATACTGTTTTAGATTCTCTTCCACAAAATTTTAATCCAATTCAGGCATTAAGAATTATTGGTTATAATGTTAAAGATTCTAATGCTGCAATTCAATCGTTTAAAAGACACTTTTTACAAGACAGTACAAAAAGATTAAATCATACCGATAAAGTGGTGCTTTATAATGTACAAAAAAAGTATTGGTAATTTTTTTTGTATTAAATTTAAAAAAAAATCTCTTTATGGAAAACAAACAGTCTAATCGTAGAAACTTTATAAAAAATACCGCAGCTGCTTCGGGTGTTGCTATTTTGTCTGGATTCACTAATAAAAATCGTCCAGAACCAATAGGTGAAAACAAACCAGTTGCAACAAGAATTCGTTTTTCTGTAATTAATATTAATCATAGTCATATTTTTTCAATGGTAGAAGCAGTAAAACGTGGCGGTGGAGAATTGGTTTCATTATATGCAAAAGAGGCAGACTTAGTGGCAGCTTTTGTTAAGAAATTTCCAGAGGTTAAATTAGCTAATTCCGAAAAAGAAATTTTAGAAGATAAAACGATACAAGTAGTACTTAGTTCAGGTATCCCTGACGAAAGAGCACCACTTGGTATTAGAGTAATGCAACATGGTAAAGACTATTTAGTTGATAAACCGGGTATTACAACCCTAGAGCAATTGGCTGAAGCCAAACGTGTTCAAAAAGAAACCAAACGTATTTATTCTATTATGTTTAGTGAACGTTTTGAAAATCGTGCTACTGTTAAAGCAGGTGAGTTGGTAAAATCTGGCGCTATAGGTAAAGTAATTCAAACCATAGGTTTAGGACCACACAGAATGTCTCCAAAAACAAGACCAGAATGGTTTTTTGATAAACAACGTTATGGTGGCATTATAACTGATATTGGTTCGCATCAATTTGATCAGTATTTATTTTTTACAGGTACTACAAAAGCCGATGTTGTTGCTTCTCAAATTGCTAATACTAATTTTCCTCAATATCCTAAATTCGAAGATTTTGGAGACGTGATGTTAAGTGGAAATGGTGGTATGGGATATATAAGGGTTGACTGGTTTACACCAGATGGTTTGGCTTCTTGGGGAGATGGTAGATTAACTATTTTAGGTACAGAAGGATTTATTGAGGTAAGAAAAAATGTTGATATTGCTTCTGGTCATATTGGTGGTAACCATTTATACATGGTTACTCAAAAAGAAACCAAATATATTGATTGCAATGCCGAGCCTTTACCATTTGGACAGCAATTTGTAGACGATGTAATTAACCGAACCGAAACAGCTATGCCGCAAGCACATTGTTTTCTGGCCACTGAATTAGCCTTAAAAGCCCAAAAAAATGCGCGGGTTATAAATCTCGAAAAAGCATAGTATATAAAGAACTTTCAATAAATAATTATATAATCAAAGCCGATTAATATCATACTAGTAGCTGATATTAATCATATTTTGAGGTAGTAGTGATTGGTAATTTGTGCATTCAAACTTATCAAATTACTATCTTATGGAAAGTTCAATTACCCACACAAAACCTTCCCAATCAATTTTAAAAAAAGCAGCTTCAATTGCCATCATGGATGGTAATGAAGCTGCTGTGCATATAGCTTATAAAACAAGCGAAGTATGTGCTATTTATCCTATCACACCTTCGTCTACAATGGGAGAATGGGCCGATGAATGGAGTAGTGAAAACAAAGAAAATATCTTTGGACAGGTTCCCAAAATTATTGAAATGCAAAGTGAAGCAGGTGCCGCTGGTACTATTCATGGTGCACTTCAGGGGGGTGCTTTAGCTTCTACGTTTACCTGTTCGCAAGGTTTATTATTAATGATACCAAATATGTATAAAATAGCTGGAGAATTAACCCCAACTGTTTTTCATATTGCTGCACGTGCTTTGGCTACACATGCACTATCTATTTTTGGAGACCATAGTGATGTTATGGCAGTTAGAGGTACTGGATTTGCTATGTTATTTGGAAACAATGCGCAAGAAGCACATGATATGGCAATGATTGCTACTTCAGCCACATTGCATTCAAGTATTCCTTTCTTAAATATATTCGACGGATTTAGAACATCACACGAACTAAATGAAGTGAATGTTTTACCCGATTCAATCATCAAACAAATGATTGATGTAAATGATGTAGCCAAACATCGTTATCGTGCCTTGAATCCAGAGAATCCATCTATTCGTGGAACAGCCCAAAACCCCGATGTGTATTTTCAAAGTAGAGAAGCTTGTAATGAATACCATTGGAAAGTTCCAGCAATTGTTGAAGCAACGATGCAACAATTCGAGCAATTAACTGGTCGTGCATATAAATTATTCGAATACTATGGACACGAAGCAGCAGAGAACATTATTATCATTATGGGTTCTGGTACAGGTGCTGTTCATGAAACAGTTGATTATTTAAATTCTAAGGGCGAAAAAACAGGCTATTTAAATATTCATCTATACCGACCTTTTTCGGTGAAACATTTTATTAATGCATTGCCATCAACAGTAAAAAATATTGCTGTATTAGATCGTTGTAAAGAAACAGGTGCCATTGGAGAACCATTGTATATGGATGTGATTAATGCTTTACATGTAGGATGGGAACATAGTATGCCAAAAGTTATTGGGGGTCGTTATGGATTGGCTTCAAAAGAATTTAACCCAGCAATGGTGATGGCTATTTTTGAAGAACTTAAAAAAGACAAACCAAAAAACAGTTTCACCATTGGTATTGAAGATGATATTACACATACAAGTTTATCTTACAACAAAGATTTTTCACTAGAAGACCAACACCTTTTTAGGGGATTGTTTTTTGGATTGGGTGCAGATGGTACAGTAAGTGCTAATAAAAACACCATCAAAATTATTGGAGACACTACCAATAATCATGTTCAAGGTTATTTTGTGTATGATTCAAAAAAATCTGGATCATTAACGGTATCTCATTTGCGATTTAGTGAAAAGAAAATTGAATCAACATATTTAATTACTTCTGCCAATTTTATTGCTTGTCATCACTTTTCATATTTACAGACTTATGATATTTTAAAAGATGCACAACACGGCGCAACACTTTTGTTAAATGCACCATTTGCAACTGAAGATGTTTGGCATAATCTGCCACAAAAAATTCAGGAAGAAATAAAAGAGAAAGCTATTAAATTATATGTAATTAATGCCTCTAAAGTTGCCAAAGAAACAGGCATGGGTTCAAGAATTAATTCAATTCTTCAAACCTGTTTTTTTGCTATTTCTAATGTGATGCCAAAAGAAGAAGCAATTAGTTATATTAAATCGGCTATTAAAAAAACTTACGGACGTAAAGGTGAAGCGGTTGTTCAAAAGAATTTCGATTCTGTTGATAAAACACTTGAAAACCTTTCTCTGCTTGATTATTCGAACTTTACAATTGGCAATAGAGCCATCATTCCTGCCATATCTGGTAATGCACCAAGTTTTGTGCAACAAGTGTTGGCAAAAATTATTTCTGGAGAAGGAGACGAGTTGCCAGTAAGTGCTTTCCCTGCAGATGGTACTTATCCATCAGCTACTACTAAATACGAAAAAAGAAATATTGCAGAACAAGTTCCGGTTTGGGATGCTAGTTTATGTTCTCAATGTGGTAAGTGTTTCTTTGTTTGTCCGCACGCTGCTATTCGTCCAAAAGTTTATAATAATGATTTATTAGTTGACGCTCCTAATTTCTTTAAACATGTTGCGCCAATTGGTAAAGAATTTTATAAAGACACTGAGTCTTATACATTACAAGTTGCAGTAGAAGATTGTACAGGTTGTAATCTTTGTGTAGAAGTTTGTCCAATAGAAAGTAAAACGCAGCCAGGACATAAGGCAATAAATATGCAAGAAGTATTGCCTTTAAAAGAAACCGAAAAACAAAATTGGGATTTCTTTATTTCATTACCAGATATTGATAGAACAAGAATAAATAGAAGTACCGTTAAAGGCTCACAATTATTAGAACCACTATTTGAATTCTCTGGAGCATGTAGTGGATGTGGTGAAACACCCTACTTAAAACTACTAACACAATTATTTGGAGATAGAATGATTGTGGCAAATGCTACAGGATGTTCATCCATATTTGGTGGTAATTTACCAACCACTCCTTGGAGTAAAAATGCAGCAGGTCAGGGGCCAGCATGGGCAAATTCTTTATTTGAAGATAATGCTGAATTTGGTTTAGGTATTAAGTTGGCAACCGATATGAAGCGTAGTTATGGATTAAATATTTTACAATCATTGCGTGCAGATATTGGTGAAGCATTAACTGATGCAATTGTAAATAATTTAGAATCCGATGAAGCGTCTATTATACTGCAAAGAAAAAATGTTCAAGCACTTAAATCTATTTTGAAAGGAATAGACAAACCAGAAGCAGGATTACTTTTGCAAATTGCCGATTTTTTGGAACATAAATCTATGTGGATTGTAGGTGGTGATGGCTGGGCTTATGATATTGGATTTAGTGGATTAGACCATGTATTATCTACCGGTGAAAATGTAAATATTTTGGTGCTTGATACTGAAGTGTATTCTAATACTGGAGGTCAAAAATCTAAATCTTCTCCTGTTGGTGCAAGTGCTAAGTTTTCTATTAAAGGGAAAACAACCGGCAAAAAAGATTTGGCCATGCAAGCCATTGCACACGGAAATGCATTTGTTGCTGAAATAGCCATGGGTGCCAACGATGTTCATGCTTTAAAAACCATTTTAGAAGCAGAAGCATATCCAGGCCCATCAATTATTATTGCATACAGTCATTGTATTGCGCACGGTTATGATATGTGCCATGGTTTAGATCAGCAAGAATTAGCTGTTAAAACAGGTTATTGGCCACTTTTCCATTACAATCCTATGAAAGAACAAGGAAGCCGTTTTGTAATTGATTGCAAAGATCCATCGAAGCCTTTAGAAGACTTTATGTATAATGAAAACCGATTTGCTACTATTAAAAACAATGATCCATTGAGGGCTACAGAATTTTTATCTTTGGCAAATGAAGGATTGAAACAACGTTGGGAACGACTAATTGCTTTGAAGGACTTATAATTTATTACCCTAAACATTTATACTAGAGACTGTAGCTATTTACAGTCTCTTTTTATTAAAAATTAACTAACAATCGTTAGTAATTTAAATTCATTTCCTTAATTTTAATGTATAAAAGATATTTCAATGAATTTTCAATTAACAGAAGAACATTTAATGATTCAAAAAGCTGCTAGAGATTTTGCCAAATCTGAATGTTTAGCAGGTGTCATTGATCGCGATGAAAAGCAAGAATTTCCGCGGGAACAAGTAACAAAATTGGCAGCACTTGGATTTATGGGAATGATGGTTGATCCTGCATATGGGGGTAGTGGAATGGATACTGTTAGTTATGTATTAGCTATGGAAGAAATTAGCAAAATTGATGCTAGTACTAGTGTTTGTATGAGTGTAAATAATAGTTTGGTTTGTTGGGGAATTGAAACTTATGGATCAGAAGCACAAAAACAACAATTTTTGGTTCCACTGGCTCAAGGAATAAAAGATGGTGAATTATATATAGGTGCATTTTTATTGAGTGAACCCGAAGCTGGAAGTGATGCCACAAGCCAACAAACTACTGCCGAAGAAATGAGTGATCATTATTTAATTAATGGTACCAAAAACTGGATTACCAATGGATCTTCGGCGTCTGTATACTTGATAATTGCTCAAACAGATGCATCTAAAGGAAGCCATGGTATTAACGTATTTATCGTTGAAAAAAAATCAGCAGGAATTACAGTTGCAGCAAAAGAAAATAAATTAGGCATTCGTGGAAGTGATACACATACCATTATGTTTAATGATGTAAAAGTGCCAAAAGAAAATAGGATAGGAGCAGATGGTTTTGGTTTTACATTTGCTATGAAAACCCTTAGTGGCGGTAGAATAGGAATAGCTTCACAAGCTTTAGGTATTGCAAGTGGTGCTTATGAATTAGCACTAGCATATAGCAAACAACGTAGGGCATTTGGTAAAGAAATCATGCACCACCAAGCTATTCAGTTTAAACTTGCAGATATGGCCACAAAAATTGAAGCGGCAAGATTATTGTGCTTAAAAGCTGCTTGGGAAAAAGACAAACATTTAGATTATACTTTAAGTTCATCTATTGCAAAAGTTTTTGCTAGTGAAGCGGCTATGTGGATTACCACAGAGGCTGTTCAAATTCACGGTGGATATGGTTTTGTAAAAGAATACCATGTAGAAAGATTAATGCGTGATGCCAAGATTACACAGATATATGAAGGCACTAGCGAAATGCAAAGAATTGTTATTAGCCGTAGTATTTTAAAATAATGATAGCAACCCTTTTTAGGTCTGATCTTAAAACATTGGGCTTCTTATATACAATTGTTTCAATTTGATATTACATTTACAGCATTGAAGCAAAGAATTCATTTATATTATCCAATTGTATTGATATGCCTATCTTGTTTTTCAATGAAGGCAAATGATTCTATAACAATTAAGTTATTGTTGCAAAGAATTGCCGCTAATCAAGCCATTTCAGACGGTAATATTCCCAAAGGATCATTTGCTTCTTATAGAACGTATCATTTAAACAAGCACCGCCAAAAAGTCGATATCAATGCTTTTTATACTGGATTGATTTGTTTTACGCTTAGGGACCTAGAAAAACAGTTTGATACCATTGAAAAGGAACAAGTTAATAATATTATCAACCAGGCAAAACCCTATTTCAATAAGTTTAAAAATCAAAAAGGTAGAAATACCTATAATTTTTGGTCGACAGATACGCCTAGGATTTTTCCTAACAGTGGTCTATTAAATCTATTCAATAAATCTCAAGCATTACCCGATGATTTTGATGATACTGTGATGCTATTGATGGCAATGAATGCGCCTGATTCAGTTGCTAAAGCTATTCATGTATTAATGCAAGATTATACCAATCAATCAAAGAAAAAAATCAACAATACATTTAAACAATACCAAGATATTCCTGCGTATTCAACCTGGTTTGGAAAAAAAATGCCCGTTGATTTTGATGTATCGGTTTTAATGAACGTATTGTATTTTGTTCAAAAATACCAAATGCCATTTTCAAAGGCAGATTCTGCTAGCATAGATTTAATTGTAAAAGTGATTGAGTCTGACCATTATGAAACTTCGGCCAGTTATGTATCTCCGCATTATAATACTACAGCTATTATTCTTTACCACCTATCTCGATTAATGTCATTAAAATCAATTCCTGCTTTAGATCAGTATCAGTCTAAATTAATTCTATCGGCAAAAAATTGTTACAATCATTCCAATAGTTTTTTAGAAAAAATTATTTTAAGTACTTCGCTAATGCGGTGGGGAATTGATATGCCAAAGATGGTTATTCCTGCTGAGTCTAATTTAATTGAATTAATTGAAGAAGACGATTACCCTTTTTTCATTGCCAATATTGCATCGATGTTAACCAACCCATTTAAAAAAATAGCTTCATCTACTGGATTGGTTAAATTTACTTATCATAGCCCGGCATATAATCAAATATTATTATTAGAAAATTTAGTTTGGCAAAAAAAGAGGCAAGCAAAATAAATTTAAAATTAAGAAAGGCTCAATACCAAATATCTTTACCAAATGTTAATAGCAGCAGATACATACAAAGCGATTTCGAAATTTTTATTAGAACAGCATACAACACTTGTAGCAGTTAGTAAAACCAAGCCCAATGAAGCTGTTAAAGAATTGTATGATTTAGGACAAAGAGATTTTGGAGAAAATTATGTACAAGAACTAGTTGACAAACATGCAAGTTTGCCTTTAGATATTCGTTGGCATTTTATAGGGCATTTACAATCGAACAAAGTAAAATACATTACTCCATTTGTACATTTAATTCATGGAGTAGATAGTTTGAAATTATTGCAAGAGATAAACAAACAGGCAATTAAAAATAATCGAGTGATTGATTGTTTGTTACAAGTTTATATAGCACAAGAAGAAACAAAGTTTGGGATGGATGAAAAGGAATTAGCAGAAGCTATTGATGCAGCATCAACACTATCTAATATTAACATTAAGGGTTTGATGGGAATGGCTTCATTTAGTTCAGATACACAGGTGCTAAAAAATGAGTTCAATCATTTACAATCCCTATATAAAAAATATCAATTAACTAATTCTTTTTCTATACTGTCTATGGGAATGAGTAGTGATTATACAATTGCCATAGATGCTGGTTCTAATTTGGTAAGGATTGGCAGTTTGCTATTTGGTGCAAGAGACTACTCAAAATAATATTTTCGTCAATAGGGGAAAAATTAAAGGAGTATCGAATTGATACTCCTTTAATTTTATTGTAAGGTTTCTGTTAACCATTTATAAAATTCATGGTGCCAAACCAAAGCGTCTTGTGCTTTTAAGATCCAATGATTTTCATCTGGAAAATATAGAAATCTGCTTTTAATTCCTTTTAATTGTGCTGCTTGAAATGCTTGTTGTCCTTGTTCAATTGGTACACGATAATCTTTACCGCCTTGTATAATTAAAATAGGGGTATTCCATTTGTCAACAAAATTACTTGGAGACTGTGTAAAGGAACGTTGCGCTATGGCATTGTTTTTATCATAATAAGCACCACCTTTTTCCCAGTTTTCAAACCACATTTCATCGGTAGTACCATACATACTTCTAAAATCAAATACACCGTCGTGAGAAATAAAAGTTTTAAAACGGCCATTGTGTAAGCCTTCAAGGGCAAATACTGAAAATCCGCCATAACTAGCGCCTACACAACCCAGTCTTTGTTTGTCTACATAAGTTTCTTTTGAAACTGCGTCAATAGCACTCAAATAGTCTCTAATAGCTTGTCCTCCCCAGTCTTTACTAACACCTTCTGTCCATTTTGTTCCATTGCCAAATACGCCTCTTCTATCAGGTGCTACAACAATATATCCTTGAGATGCCATTAGTTGAAAATTCCACCTGAATGAGTATTGAGGCATTGTTCCTTGAGGACCACCCAAACAAAATAATAGGGTAGGGTATTTTTTTGTTTTATCGAAATTAGGAGGATAAATTACCCATGTAGGCATTTGTTTGCCATCAGTGGTTGTAACCATTTTATAAGACGTGGATACTTTTGCAATTGACTGATATTTTTCGTCATTAACATGTGTTACTTGTGTAATGTTTCCATGAGTTAAATCAAGTTTATAAATTTCAGAAGCATGGTTAAAATCTACTTTTGATATGTATAAATTATTTTCTACTTGTCCTACAATGCCATTTACTTCAAATTCGCCTTTAGTTAATTGTGTAATTATTGAATTAGTACCTGATAATGTCACTTGAAACAAATGCACCATTCCTTTTTGAGGCGCAATAAAAAAGATACTATTTCCATCTTCACTCCATTTAAAACTTTCTACATGAATGTCGTCTCTTTGTTTGGTAAGATTAATTTTAGTTAGTCCATTCAATAATATTAAATCTTGTTTATCTGCTTCATAGCCTTCACGCTGCATGCTTAAATAGGCTAGAACACCTTTTGAATTATAGGCAGGACTTAAATCATATCCTTTATTATTGGCGGTTAGGTTTTTAGTAGTGCCTGAAGTAATATCATACTCAAACAAGTCGGTATTTGTACTAATGGCATAAGCTGTTCCAAATGATTTTTTTGATACATAGACCACATGCTTACTATCTGGATTCCAAATAAAATCCTCGTCTCCACCAAAAGGTTTTTGAGGGCAGTCGAATGGTTGGTCTTTTAATAAATCAATTGCATTGCCCGCTTTTCCATCTTTTAATGGCGCCAAAAATACATGGTCAAATTTTCCGTCTTCCCAAGTATCCCAATGACGATAGTTTAATGACTCGTAAATTTGAACATTCGATTTGGTTAATGAAGGATAAAAATCAGCACCAGAAATGTTTTTAATTTTTACTGCATCACTACTAATTAGGTGTTTTCCATCTGCAGATATCTTTGAATTTTCAATTAAATTATCGGTCGATGAAATTTCTTCAGGGATACCGCCGTTTAATGATAATTTATACGTTTTACTATTGCCTTTATTTAATTCAATATTTGGAATATTAACACTATATACCAAAAACTGTTTATTGGTAGAAATGCCTATACCACTTACCCTGCCTAGTTTCCAAAGCATTTCAGGACTGAGGTTTTCTTGAGCTTGACTATTTAAATAGCTAAGGCTAATTAATAAAAACAAGAACTTTTTCATTGTATTAATTTTAGTGAATTATTTTGATGTTTTTAATTTCGAGTAATCAAATACTAAATTACAAAATGCCTTTACGCCAAGGTCTAATTTACTATCATCAATAATAAAATCAGGTGTATGGTGCGGTGCTGCTTTTAATGGGTCTTGTCCTTTTGGCATTCCTCCTAGAAAAAAGAAAAATGCAGGTGCTTTTTGTCCATAGTATGAAAAATCTTCTGCACCAGTTGTCCATTCATTTTCTATTAAATTTCCTTTACCAGTAGCAGCTTCTAAGGATGGAAGCATCATCTTAACAAGTGCAGGATCGTTATATGTTACAAGTGTTTTTGTATCTATACTAATTTCAGCTTTAGCCCCAGATGCTTCTGCTATTTTTTGGGTAGTTATGCGTATGCGTTCATGAACATCTTTTTGCATGCTGGCATCTAAAGTTCTAATGGTTCCTTCCATAATTAAGTCTTCTGGAATAATATTTGGACGCACACCACTATTAATTTTTCCTACTGTAATAACCACAGGTGCTTTAGTTAATTCAGATTGTCTACTAACAATAGTTTGAAGTCCATTGATAATTTGTGCCGATACTACAATAGGGTCAATGCCACTCCAAGGTTGTGAACCATGTGATTGTTTGCCTTTTAATTTAATGGTAAACCAATCTGAACTAGCCATTACAGCTCCAGATTTGTATTTAATAGTACCAATTTCAGTTTGCGAATTCATGTGTAAACCAAAAATCACGTCTACTTTAGGATTGTCCATGACACCTTCTTTTATCATCATTGGAGCACCACCTTCTTCTGTTCCTGGAGTACCTTCTTCGGCAGGTTGAAAAATAAATACAATCGTACCAGCAATATCGTTTTTCATTTTACTCAAAACAGTTGCAGTACCTAAAAGTATGGCTGTGTGTGCATCATGGCCACATGCATGCATTACAGGAACTTTTTGGCCATTGTATTCGCCTATTTCTTTAGATGCATAAGTTAATGTTGATCGCTCAATTACTGGTAATGCATCTATATCTGCACGCAATGCAATAACAGGGCCGGGTTTATTACCTTTTAATATTGCTACTACTCCGGTTTTTGCCACACCCGATTTAATAGTTAAACCCAATCCTTTTAATTTTGAAACGATATACTGCATGGTATTCGTTTCACGATTCGACAATTCTGGAAATTGGTGTAAATGTCTTCTCCAAGCAATGACTGAATCATTTACTTGTTTTGTTGCTTGCTCAATAATGGCTGGTGTAACCTGAGCATTTAAAAAAGTAGGTAAAACAAACAGGCAAATAAGTATATATTTTTTCATGACATGGGTTTAAAAATCTGTAGCAAAAAATTATTTATGTTCTCCAAAAACATTTCTTAATACATCTGCAATTTCGCCTAAAGTACAATAGTGCTCTACAGCTTCAATAACAATAGGCATCAAGTTTTCATTAGACCTAGCAACTGTTTCAATTTTGTTTAATAATGCATGTACTTTTTCTGCATCTCTTTTATTTTTAAGAACAGCTAATTTATTAGACTGTACTTTTTGAATCGAATCATCAATTTTAAATGATGGAATTTGATTGGTTTCAGTTATTTGATATTTATTAACGCCAACAATTATTTTATCAACTTTTTCAATATTACGTTGGTATTCATAGGCTGATTTTGCAATTTCGTCTTGCATAAATCCTGCTTCAATTGCTGCAACACTTCCTCCCATTACATCAATTTTTTCTATTAATTGTATAGTAGCCAATTCTATTTCATTGGTTAAACTTTCAATAAAATAACTGCCCGCTAATGGATCAACCGTATCAGCTACACCACTTTCAAATGCTACAACTTGCTGTGTTCTTAACGCAATTCTTGCAGCTTCTTCGGTAGGTAAACTCAATGCTTCGTCGTATCCATTGGTATGTAAACTTTGGGTACCACCTAAAACTGCGGCTAATGTTTGTATGGTAACCCGACTAATATTATTTAATGGTTGTTGTGCCGTTAAAGTAGCGCCACCAGTTTGTGTATGAAATCGCAGCATCATTGCTTTTTGGTCTGTTGCACCCATCGATTGCATCATCTTAGCCCAAATACGTCTTGCTGCGCGGAACTTTGCCACTTCTTCAAATAAATGATTGTGTGCATTAAAGAAAAAAGACAAACGTTTTCCAAAAACATTAATGTCTAACCCTTTATCCAACGCTGCTTGAACATAAGATTTTCCATTACTTAACGTAAATGCAATTTCTTGAACAGCGGTACTTCCAGCTTCTCTAATATGATAACCACTAATGGATATCGTATTCCATTTTGGAAGTTCTTTAGCACACCATTCAAATATGTCTGTGATTATGCGCATGGAAGGTTTGGGCGGATAGATATAAGTGCCTCTTGCCGCATATTCTTTTAAAATATCATTTTGGATAGTTCCAGTTATTTTATTTAAATCTGCACCTTGTTTTTTAGCAATGGCAACATATAATGCCAATAAAATAAAACTAGTGGCATTAATTGTCATTGAAGTAGATACTTGCTCTAAATTAATACCAGCAAATAAGTTTTCCATGTCTTCAATGCTATCAATCGCAACACCAACTTTACCTACTTCTCCATCAGCTAAATCATGATCACTGTCGTAACCGATTTGTGTAGGTAAATCAAAGGCAACACTTAATCCATTTACCCCTTGAGACAATAAATAGTGATAACGTAAATTACTTTCTTCGGCAGTAGAAAATCCTGCGTATTGGCGCATTGTCCATAATTTACCACGATACATATCGGCTTGAACACCTCTAGTAAATGGGAATTCACCAGGATTTTCAATTGAAATTGTGTTATCTGGTAAAGCGTAATAGACTTTTTTTATTTCAATTCCACTATCGGTATAGCATTTATTGTCTGACATTTTTGATAATTAGATTAACATGTTAACAATAGAATTATAATATTTTTTTCGCCTCATAACTCAATACCTCACTAACTAATTCATGTAATCTTCCTTTTTTATCATTCATTAAATAAGCAAGAATTTGTTTATTTAAATCAGAACTACTTGCATCAATTGGTAAATTTTGTGCAACCTGATTAATGATATACAGGTTTTGGTCTCTCAAATTTTTAATAGCAGACCATGCATCTGCAGTTACATAAATTTGTTGGCTGATATTATATTCGAATTCATCTCTAACATGTTTAATTAAAATTTCTTGCATTTCTCTTGCGGATAAACCAACAATAGCTAATCTAGCTATCAAATTATGTAAGGCAATTCTATCAGCTAAAACGGTTAGTCGCTCATAAGCTTGTAATTGTAAGCCATTATTAAGCCCAGAAGAGGCATTTTCTGCTGCTATCGTTTTTCGTTGTAAATAGATTAAGTAACCTACTAATCCAGCAATCATTATTCCTATAACAACAGTAAAAAATATGGTAGTATCTAACATTGGCTTGTTTTGTTCAAAAATAAGCTAAAGATGGGTTTATTTATAATATTCCAGTTTTCGCTAATCGGCAGGAGACGTTTTTATCAGAAAGAGTGTAAATTTGTAATATATATATTAAATTATGACTACTATAACTATATCTCCAGTTAAACTAACAGATGGCGCTATTGCTGAAGTTAAACGTTTAATGAATGAACCAGAATTCGATCATACGCAACGTTTACGCATAGGAGTGAAGGGTGGTGGATGCAGCGGAATGACCTATGTATTGGGTTTCGACAAGCCAGAAGCAACCGATGAGGTTTTTGAGATTGCAGGTGTTACTTGCGTAATGAATAAAAGCCATCAAATTTATTTGTTTGGAATGGAAGTTGATTGGCAAGGAGGATTAAATAGTCGTGGATTTACATTTAGTAATCCAAATGCAAGTAGTACTTGTGGATGTGGTACTTCGTTTGCTGTTTAACTTTTTTAATTTATATAATAAAATAGGCTGTATCATTTGTTTGATACAGCCTATTTTATTATTAATTGATCTAAAAAAAAATTAACAGTGACAGATAGTAATTATCACTGTTAATATATCAATTAAACAGCACCCACTCTTTTTAAGATTTTCATATTCTCTCTTTTATGAATAAATCTATGCACTAATGAATAGATAACAGGTAATATGAGTAAGGTTAAAATAGTTGAAGTAATTAAACCACCAATAACTACAATAGCTAATGGTTTTTGCGTTTCACTACCAATTCCTGTACTAATTGCAGCAGGGAGTAATCCAATAGCAGCCATTAGCGCAGTCATTACTACTGGTCTAACTCTCGAAATAACACCTTCATAAACGGCATTATCTAATGTCATTTTCAATTCTAAATTCTTTCTAAATACTGATATTAAAATCACGCCATTTTGTATACAAACACCAAATAAAGCTATAAAGCCAATGCCAGCACTAATACTAAAATTAATACCAGTAATATGTAAGGCTAAAATGCCGCCAATTAATGCAAATGGTACATTTAAAATGGTTAATAAGGCATCTTTAACATTACCAAATGTTACAAATAAAATAATGAAAATAACCAATAAACAAATAGGCACTACATTAGCCAATGTTTTAGACGCCCTAATTTGATTTTCAAACTCTCCATTCCAAGTAGTAGTGTAGTTTTTTGGAAATTTAATATTAGTGTTTACTTTAGATTGTGCCTCTGCAATAGTACTTCCTAAATCTCTTTCGCGTACAGAGAATTTTACAGCAATATACCGTTGGTTATTATCGCGATAAATAAATGCTGGCCCGGTGTTTGATTTAAAGGTACAAATTTCTTTAAGAGGAACTTTTGCACCATCATTTCCAGGAACCATTAGGTCTTCAATTTTTTTCTGATTGTCTCTAAAGTCTTTTTGGTAACGAATACGCACATCAAAACGTCGTTCTCCTTCGTATAATGTAGTTGCAGCTTTTCCACCAATGGCCATTTCAATTGTTGCCTGTGCATCCGCCATATTAACGCCATACAAAGCCATTTTTGTTTGGTCTAATTCTATTCGAAATTCTGGTTGTCCTAAATTTCTTAAAATACCCAAATCTTCAATGCCTCTAACTTTTTTAAGTTGCTTTAGGGTTGACTTAGCAAGTGAATCTAACGTATTAAAATCAGGGCCAAATATTTTAACAGCCATAGCGGCATTTACACCTGCTACTGCTTCTTCTACATTATCTAATATTGGCTGCGAATAGTTTAAAACAATACCAGGTAATTTCGATAATTGTTTATCCATTTCGTCTATCAATTTCTCTGAGGTTAACCCTTTTCTCCATTGACTTTTTGGTTGTAAATCAACTTGTATTTGAACATTAAAAAAGCCTTTTGGATCGGTTCCGTCATTAGTTCTTCCTACTTGAGAAAGTGTTTGTTTTACCTCTGGAAATTTACGAAGGATATCAGACATGGTATTACCAATAAAATTGGCTTCATTCAAGGATACACTCATAGGTAATTCACTTTCAACCCATAGAGCACCTTCGTCTAATTGTGGTAAAAACTCTGAACCCAAAAACTTAGCTGAAAAGAAAGTTAAACTCATAGCAATTAAGGCTATTAATAAACTTGCCTTAGGCCAATTCATGACCACTTTATAAGATTTAGAAACTAGATTCTCAAAGAATAATACAATTGGATTGTGTTTTTCTCTTACATTTTTTCTTAATAAAATACTAGATAATGCAGGAACTAATGTTAGTGTGAATAGTAGCGCACCAAGTAATGCAAAACCTAGTGTATAAGCAAGTGGTGAAAACATTTTTCCTTCTACTTTTTGAAAAGCAAAAATTGGAATCAAACAAGTAATGATAATTAATTTCGAGAAGAAAATGGCTTTGCCCATTTCAGCACCTACATTCTTAAATAAACCAAGTTTAGCTAATTTATTGAATTTCTCCATGCCAACTTCTCTTGCTCGTTTGTCTAAGGCTACAAATAAGCCTTCCACCATTACAACAGCGCCATCGATTATAATTCCAAAATCAACTGCCCCCATACTTAATAGGTTTGCACTCATTCCTTTTATATACATACACATAAAAGCGAATAATAAAGAAAGTGGAATAATGATACTAACAATCACTGTTGTTCTCCAATCAGCCATAAATAATAACACAATGGCTGTTACCAAAATAATACCTTCCATTAAATTGTGCAATACCGTATCGGTACAATAATCCATTAAATTCGTCCGATCATAGAATGTGTCTATTTTGGTGTCTTTTGGTAAAACGTTTTCGTTTAAATCTTTAATTTTTGCACGAATACTTTCTAAAACAATAGCAGGGTTTTCTCCTTTAAGCATTACAATAATCCCTTCAATAACATCAGTATGATTGTCTCTAGCAACTTGTCCAAGCCTTGGTTTTCCTGATTCATGTACGGTTGCAACATTCTTAACCAAAATGGGCAATCCATTAATTTTGGTTACAATAATATTTTGAATATTGCTAGTATCATTGAGTAGCCCAATGCCACGTACTACAAATGATTGACCATTTCTTTCAATTACATCTCCGCCAACATTGATATTGCTTTTTGTAACGGCATTATAAACATCTAATGAACTTAAATTGTATTTAGTTAGTAAATTAGGATTTACCCCTATTTCAAATATTTTTTCTTCTCCACCAAAACTATTTACATCGGCAACACCATGAACAGATTTAAACTGTCTATCAAGAATCCAGTTTTGTATGGTAGTAAGGTCACGAATTGACCTTGTGGCACTTTTTAATGTATATCTAAATATCTCTCCAGTTGGCCCATACGGCGGCTCTACTTCTGCTTTTACACCATCTGGTAAATCTGCTCCTGTAATTCTGCTTAACACTTGTTGTCTGGCAAATTCATTGGTTGCATCATCTTCAAAAATGATGCGTATATAACTTAATCCAAATGCAGATGTTGTGCGTAGATTAACTTTCTTTTGAACAGAATTTAAAACAATTTCTAGTGGAATTGTAACGAACTTTTCTACTTCTTCTGCACTTCTGCCCGGCCATTGAGCTATAATTACTACCTGTGTATTTGTTACATCTGGAAATGTTTCAATAGGGGTATTCTTGTAACTAATAAATCCTATTACAGCAAGTATTCCAGTAAAAAAGAAAATTAGATACCTATGTCGTAGAGAAAAATAGATAATATTTTTTATAAACTTATTCATAATAAATTCTTATTTAATAATGATTGAAAAATTACATATGCTCTAAAATGGCATTGTAAAACAGTACTTGGTTTTTTGATATAATGACATCTCCATTATTCAAACCACTATTAATATAAGAATGATTGTTTTCGGTTTTCATCACTTGAACCTCCCTTAATTCTAAGGAACATTTATCATGATATACAACTACATAGTTTTTACCATTTTCAAATATCATTGCATCAGCAGGTATACTAATTGCTTTTAATTGTTCGGTATTTTCAATAACCACATTGGTAAACATTTGAGGTTTCAATAATAAAGCATCATTTGATAAATTAATTCTAATGCGCATCACTTTATTATCTGGGCTTAATACCTCGCTTATTTTATCAATTTTTCCACGAAATACTTTATCGGGGTAAGCAAGCGTTTTAACATTTGCTACATAGCCTTCTTTCACTTTTGATATATCATTTTCAAATACATTTGCCCAAATCCATACATCTTTTAAATCAGAAATAGTAAACAGATTATCTGTATTATCTTGTCTAATAAAACTTCCTGCATTTGCTTTCTTTTCAACAATAAAACCATCAATTGGTGCTTTAACAGTAAATATTCCATTTGAACTTGTATTACCATTGCCATTAATTTTAATGGCATCATGAATCTTTTGATTCATAGTTTGTGCCTTTAAATAATTCTCTTTTGCTTCTTCTACATCTTTTTGACTACTAATTCCTTTTTCAAATAATGAGGTAGTATTGTCTAATTGTCTTTTAGTTATTGCCAAATCTGAATTACTAGATTTTAAATCGCTATAACTTCCAGCAATATCAGCACTTTTAATAATAGCTAATATTTGACCTGCTTGCACCTTATCTCCTAAAGAAACTTTAACTTCTATCACTTGTCCACTGCTAAATGGAAAAACTTTTACAACTTTATTTTCATTAAAACCTACCTCTCCAGATAATAAAAGCTGCGTACTTATATTACTTAATTTTGCAGTATCAAGTGTAATTCTACTAGCCATGGAATCACTAACACAAACTGCTTTATTTTCTTCGGTTGTTTTTTGTTCATTTTTACACGATGCTCCCATTGAAACAATAACAAGCAGTAAATAAATCGATATATTTTTCATATTTGTATATTAAGTTTTGTTAATTGGTAACATCTTTACCAACTTGATAATTCATATCTTCTTTTGCTAAATGAAAATTTAGTTGTTGCTGATATAGCTTTAATTGAACATCTTTATAAGCATCAAAAAAATCAATAAACTCAATTAAACTTATTTGACGTTGCCTATAACTATCGGCAATATTTGCATATAATAATTCGTAATTAGTATAAAATTCTTTTTGAGTTGATTCAGATAACTTAGCAGTTGCAATCAATTTATTCAAAGTGTTTTGTACGGCATTGATTAATTGCTGTTCTGTATTTAATAAAACTGTTTCTTCTTGTTTAATACTTGCTTGAGCAGATTTAATATTTCCTTGATTTTTATTGAAAATATTTAAAGGTAAGCTAACACTAAAACCTAAATACCTAGGAGTATAGCTGCTATTATGATCATACTCAGGCCCTATAGTTAAATCAGGTGATTTTAAAGCTTTTTGATAGCTTAAATTTTGTTGTTGATAAATCAGTTGTGTTTGTTCAATTAAATAGGCACTATTGAACTTCTTTGCATCTTCTAATAGACTTTCAATAACAAAACTTTTCAATCCAGTTTCTTTAGAGATATTGATTGGAGCAATAAAAACATTATTAGTCATTTGTAACAAATTCTTCAATTCCATTTCTATATCTGCTAATTGTTTGTCTGAATCTGTTAAGTCTTGTTGCAAAGAAATAATCAATGCTTGAATTCTTAAGTACTCTTTTTTTGCAATATTTCCTGATTGCAATTGTGTATTCATTCCAGAAAGTAGCTTGTTTAAAATACTTAATTCATTATTGTATAACTCATGAACTGCTAATAGTTGTGCAATAGAATAATAATCAGATCTTAATTGGTATTTTAAATTGCGCATTACTTCTAAAAATTGCAATTCACTAATTTTAGAATTGGTGGTTGCTAGATTAATTAGTTTACTCCTTTTACCAGCAGTTTTAATTAATTGTTGAATCTGAATAAAATAGGTACCCTTTATTTGACCAGCTGCATCTTTACCATGTTCAAAAAAATGGTTATTTGAATAAACATTTTGGTCGGTAATTAACATTGGATTATCCCATAATTTGGCCTGCTCTATTAAGGCTTTATTAGATTCTATTTGGTATTTAGAAGCCAATAAACTTAAATTCTTTTCTATAAAAATCTTTTCAACTTCAGGTAATGGAAGTTTTAAAGTATCTGAAGTGTTATTATATATAGCTTTTGCTTGTGTGTTGAGTATAAAAATCAATGTACACACACTAATGAGTTTTATCCATTTCTGGATAATTTGCAATAAAAATTTCATCAAAATTAATTAAGAATAAACAAATTAAATAGTAGTCTGATGCTATTTAAGCTTTGGGAGGTGGTGGGTTGATTTCTTGTAAATACTGATATGTGTAAATCAGTTTTAAAGGGACTATTTCTATTTTTTTAATAGAATATTCATGTTCAGTACTGACTGGAACAACAAAAGAAATAGCCTTGAAAGAAGCATGCTTGTGAAAATGTAAATCTTTATGATGTTGAGACTGCTCTGGAATAGCATTTTTGTGATCAAGAACTACTTCAAGCACATATTCTAATACTGTTTCGCAAATATTGGTTTCTGCTGTATTATTAGATAAAACTTTGAAATCCTGTGCATAGATACTTAAATTCAATAATTGCAGCGCAACTATCATTAAAATGAACTTCGTAATATATGAATGAGATCTTTTCACAAATAATAAAGCACAATTTATAGATTCATTGATTAAATTAGATGTTAAATATCTTTTATTTTATTATTTTTTATAAAAAGACAAAATCAAGTATAATTATAGATATATTAAACAATTCAATTATAAAATATGACTTATCCATTTCATCGACGAAATTTTGTAAAATCATTATTATTTGCCCCGGTTATTAGTAAAGTAGATTTTAGTAATAACAAACCTAAACTCAATCCAATTAAGCTAAAACCTAGTTTAAATGCGTATTCATTTAATGATCCATTAAAGGCTAAAACAATGGATTTAATGGATGTGTTAGATTTCTGTTCCAAACATGAATTTGAAGGGGTTGATTTAACAGGTTATTATTTTCCTAATTATCCTAGTGTGCCATCTGATGAATACGTTTTTAAATTAAAACACAGGGCGCATCAATTAGGATTATCTATTAGTGGCACCGGTATTAAAAATGATTTTACCAATCCAGATGCTTCTAAACGTAAAGAAGATATTCAATTAATTAAAAATTGGATTGAAGTAGCTGCCAAATTGGGTGCACCTGTTATTCGGATTTTCTCTGGTGTGATGAATCCAAAAGGGTATACCTGGGATGAAATTGCCCAATGGATGGCAAAAGATATTCAAGAATGTGTTGCTTATGGCCAAAAACATGGTGTTATTG
The DNA here is from genome assembly GCA_037132335.1 of Sediminibacterium sp. Taxonomy (GTDB): domain Bacteria; phylum Bacteroidota; class Bacteroidia; order Chitinophagales; family Chitinophagaceae; genus Sediminibacterium. Next base: position 42,255 of record JBAXPJ010000011.1, read on the forward strand.
TTGCCATTCAAAACCATAATGATTTTATTCAAACTGGAGATGATGTTGTGAAACTGATGAAACTAGTTAATATGGAATGGTTTGGATTAATTCTTGATATTGGTAGTTTCCATCAAGGAGATCCTTACGCACAAATATTACAAACCATACCTTATGCTGTTAATTGGCAGATCAAGGAAAAAATGTATGAAAATGGCATAGAGGTTAAAACAGATTTAAAAAGAATATTCCAAATGATTAAAGCATCAACTTATAGAGGATTTATTCCAGTTGAAACACTTGGTCAGGGTGATCCTGCAAAAAAAGTAGCTATTTTTATTCAAGAAGTTATCAAAGCATTAAAATAACAAACAATGATTCAATCAAATTATACGAAACTAGCAAGCATGATTTTTGCTATTTCTATTTCAGTTGCAAGTGTAGCCCAAAATCAAGTAGCTATTTCAAAACAGGTAATTGCTATTTTAAAAGATAGAGTGATGAAAGCAGCAGATTCTAGTATTTTATTAAGTCCTATAACAGTTACTGCCAATAAAACAGATAGATCAGCAGGAGGCATCCATGATTTTTATTCTGATGGCGATTATTGGTGGCCGAATCCGGCAGATGTTAATGGACCTTATATTCAAAAAGATGGTCAATCTAATCCTAATAATTTTAATGCACACAGACTAGCCATGATTCGCTTTAGTCAAATTGTAGGTAATTTGGCTAGCGCTTATGCAATATCGCACGAAGAACGCTATGTAAAAGCCGCAATGGTGCATTTAAAGGCCTGGTTTATTAACGATAGTACTTATATGAATCCTTCTTTACTTTATGCACAAGCCATTAAAGGAAAAGTTACAGGAAGAAGTACTGGATTAATTGATATGATACAATTAACAGAAGTTGCACAGGGTATTCGAATAATGGAAAATGCTAAGTCTGTTAACCAAGAAGAATTGAAAAAAATTAAATATTGGTTCACGCAATATTTAAAATGGGTAACCACACATCCTTATGGTGTTGAAGAAAGAGAAGCCAAGAACAACCATGGCACTTGTTGGATATTACAAGTAGCTATTTTTGCTAAACTAACTGGAGACCAAGCCTTATTAGATTATTGTAGCAATCGGGTTAAAACAGTTATTTATCCTAACCAATTGGCGCAAGATGGTAGTTTGCCTTTAGAATTAAAGCGTACCAAACCTTATGGCTATTCATTATTTGATTTAGACGCCTTAACTGCTGTTGCAAAAATATTATCTACTAAATCAGACAACCTTTTTACTTACACATTACCAGATGGTAGAAACTTAATTAAAACCATTGAGTATTTAGTGCCGTTTGTAATGGATAAATCAACCTGGACTTTTCCTAAAGACGTAATGTATTGGGACGAATGGCCAGTAGCGCAACCATTTTTATTTTTTGCTGCTCAACAATATAACGACAAAAAATATTTTACAACTTGGGAAAGATTAGAACATTTTCCAACCAATGGAGAAGTACTAAGAAACCTACCAATTCGTAATCCGATTTTATGGTTGAATAAATAGCATCAAACAATTGGTATATGATAATAAAAAAATAGGCTGTATCGAAATGATACAGCCTATTTTTTTATTAGTATGTTTTTGAACTATTTCTTATCTGAACTTAATTTTCCTAATGGTCTTTTCTTAGCAAAATCAACCAAGATTGGAGCTGCTACAAAGATTGAAGAATAAGTACCAGTGATAACTCCAACTAACATTGCAAATGCAAATCCACGTGTTACTTCTCCACCAAAGATGAATAGAATTAGAATGGTTAAGAATACAGTAAGTGAAGTCATTATCGTTCTGCTCAATGTTTCGTTAATCGCTCTATTAATGATGGTTGCATTATCTACACCTTTCATTAATTTACTGTCTTCACGAATACGATCGTAAACAATTACCGTATCATTCATTGAGAATCCAATTACTGTTAATACCGCTGCAATAAAATACTGATCTATCTCTAATGGGAATGGTACAACATTTTTTAAGAAACTAAATACAATCAATGTAACAAATACATCGTGCAATAATGATACAATTGTACCCAAAGAATAACGCCAGTCACGGAAACGGATAAAGATGTACAAACAAATAATAATTATACCAAATATTACCGCTTTTGCTGCACCTGATTTAAGGTCATCAGAAATTGTTGGCAATACAGTTTGTGAACTTTGTTTGTATTTACTTTCAAACTCAGAGAAACTAACCGTTTCAGGAATGAATTTCTTTAAACCTTTGTACAACATACTTTCAACTATAGAATCAACATTGTTGCCGCTTTCTTTAATTTTGTATGCAGTAGTAATATTAATTTGATTACTTGTACTTACTGTTTTAGTAATTACATCTTCACCAAAAGTTGTTTTTAAAGAAGACCTAATTTCTTCTTCGTTTACTGGTTTATCGAAACGAATTGTATAGCTACGTCCACCAGCAAATTCAACACCTTGTTTAAATCCGTTAAAGAAAGAAGCGATACCTAGTGTTAAAACGATAGCCGAAATAACATAAGCAACTTTTCTGTATTCAATAAATTTAAAAGAAGCGTGTTTGAAAATTCTTTTAGAAATACCAGTAAAATATTCAAAGTGGCGATTCTTTTTCATGTACCAGTCTGTGATTAATCTTGAAACCAAAATTCCACAGAACAAAGACAGTAAAATACCAATGATTTGGGTAGTTGCAAAACCAAGTACAGGGCCTAATCCAAAATAAGCAAGGATTAAGGCAGTAAGTAAGGTAGTAACGTGCGCATCTAATACTGGAGATAAAGAACGTTGGTAACCATCGGTAACTGCATTTTGATAGCTTTTACCTTTGGTTAATTCTTCTTTAATCCTTTCAAATATAATTACGTTTGTATCTACCGCAAGTCCTATGGTTAATACCAAACCGGCAATACCAGGAGCAGTTAGGGTAAATCCTAAAGCACTTAAAATTCCTATTGTAAATAATAAGTTTAATACTAATGCAAAGTTAGCAACCCATCCACCTGTATTGAAATACAACAACATTAAGGAGAAGATAACAATGAATGATATTAAGAAAGATAAACCACCACCTTTAATTGATTCTTTACCAAGTGTTGGACCTACTTGTTGTTCTGCAACAATTCTTGCAGGAGCAGTTAATTTTCCACTAGTTAATAATTCAGAAAGGTCTTGTGCTTCTTTTAAAGTATAACTACCGCTAATTTGAGAATTACCTGTAGTGATAGGGTCATTAACATTAGGAGCAGAGTAAACAAAATTATCTAATACAATTGCAATTGGTTTGTCTACGTTACGAGTAGTCATTTTGGCCCAAATATTTGCGCCAATTTTATCCATATTCATTTTAATAGCAATACGGCCTCTCTCGTCATAATCTTGTCCTGCATTTGTAATATGATCACCTTCTAATTCAGCTTGACCATTGTCTAATGTTTTAATAGCATACAACATTAAAATGTCTTTTGCTTTTGGATCAGATGCATCCATCTTTCCATACATGAATACTAAATTTGAAGGGAACTTGTTTTTAACAATATCCATTCTTAAGTAGTCGTTCAAAGCACCAGTATCTTTTGTTTGTATGTAACCAATATTTGATTGGAAAATAGTTTTTCCGCCTTTACCTTGATATGGTTGAGTGAATTGAATTAAACGCACCATGGGTGCTTCGTTCAATTTTGCTTTAGAAGTATCTTTTTTAGCAATACTAGCTTTATTAGAATCTTTAGCAATAGTAGATAGGGTAGCCGTTTTGCTAGAATCCGTTTTTTTAGCTGTAGTTGCTACAGGAGCGACAATTGCTTTTTTAACAGTATCTATAGTTGCTTTAGTACCATTTAAATATTCTTGTACTGCTTTATCTGCTGCAACAATACCACTTTGAAGATCCTTGCTTTCTAAGGTGTACATTTCAAAGAATTGTAAGTTGGCAGTTGCTTGTAAGTATTTACGAACCCTTTCTTTATCATTAATACCAGCCAACTCAATATTAATAATGCTTTTTGCAGGATCTGGATTGATATTAGGAGAAGAAACCCCAAATTGGTCAATACGTGTACGTAGAATTCTGTAGGTATTATTAAATGCAGCTGTTGCTTGTTCTCTTAAATAAGTGATAACAGCATCGTCAGTAGCATCAAACTTTACTTTTCCATTACTTCTAGTAGCAAATAAAGGGGCAAGTTTTGCATTAGGAGCTGCTATTGTGTATTCTTCTTTAAATAAAGAAATCAAATCCGCACCACTATTGGCCTTTCTTTCTACTGCTTTATCTAAAGCTTTTACGAAGCTAGGATCTTTGGTATAGTTAGCCAATGAACGAATTAATTCATTCAAGCCAACTTCCATTGTTACGCTCATTCCGCCTTGTAAGTCAAGACCCAATAAGAGTTCCTTTTCTTTAGCACTTCTGTACGTAGTTAATCCAAAAGCAAGTTTTGAATCTTTTGTACTGTCTAATAAACGTTGCAAACGTTCTTTTTTTAGTTCTTTCAAACTATCTGCATAAACAGATTGCTGCTCTTTACTATTGGGATATAGCTGTTCTGGGCTAGCGAATTTCTTCAGCCAAGAATCAGCTTTAACGTCCATTTCAGCTTCATGGTTTCTTACAAACCAAGTAAATGATAATTGATACACACAGATCAAAATCAGAGCAATCGCAAAGAAGCGCACTAAACCTTTCAGTTGCATATTAGTAACGGTTTACATTATTTTTTCGAGGGGCAAAGATAGGGGAATGATAATGAATTATTCATACCCAATGCTAGATTGGTTTTAATAAGAATTTCTTTCCATTAAAAATGATAAAAAATCAATTAAATCAACTGTTTTACACCTACTTTATATAAATAATTTATAATATAATTGGTGTATTTATTGAACGTCTACCAAGCTAACATCAAAAAACAAAGGTGTATTTGATGGAATACTAGTACCTGCACCTGCACAGCCATAAGCCAAAGATGAAGGGATAACTAGTTTAATACGTCCGCCTTTTTTAATCAATGGTAGACCTATTTTCCAACCATCTATTAAAGCATTCAGTGTCCAACCAGTTAAAGTAGCATTGGTTTGAGCGTCAAAAACATTTCCATTGAACAATTTTCCACTATAAGTAATGAACACTTTTGAAGTAAGCGTTGGTGCCATTCCAGTGCCAGCAGTAATGATTTCGTATAGCATTCCAGAACTATGTTCGGTATAATTGATAGCATTAGCGGTACAATAAGCAACCAAAGCCGCTTTTTCAGACGCAGCAGTAGCAGGTTGACAACCTGTATCTTTTTTTCCACAAGAAAGGAATCCAAAAACCATCAAAACTCCAACGAATAACATTTTTTTCATGTACTTAGATTTAATATAAAGACGCAATTTATAGGTCAATGGCTGCATTTGCTTGATTTTTTTTAAGTCGAGCCAATTTAGTATTGATTTGCAAATATCGTTGTTCATTATTTTCCCACTGATAATTTCTATACAAAAATGCCATAAAAATAGAAATACCCATAATTGCTAATAGAAATAAAATAGGGGTGAATTGCGTATTTGCTAGCATATTGGCTCTTTCATACCAGCCTAAATATATCAGCAACAAAATACCAGTGCCTATGGCAAATCCAATAGACATACCAATTAATAATGGCTTGATAGCTGTTTTATATCCATTTCTTATATTGGACCAATAGTTTAAAAATGCTTCTTCTGATGTAGTCAACATAATTCAAATTTAAGCATCTATACATTACATAAAAAATCCCGATACAATTGTACCGGGATTTTTTTGAATATGCTTGAATAGACTAGTAACCCATTCCGCCCATATCAGGAGCGCCGCCATGATGGCCAGCAGCAGCTTCAGGTTTTGGTCTGTCTGCAATTACACACTCTGTTGTTAACAACATTGCTGCAATTGATGCTGCATTTTCTAATGCAACACGTGTTACTTTAGTAGGATCAATTACACCTGCTTTAAACAAGTTCTCGTATACTTCAGTACGAGCATTGAATCCAAAATCGCCTTTTCCTTCTTTGATTTTTTGAACAACAATAGAACCTTCAATACCGCTATTGATAACAATTTGGCGTAATGGTTCTTCAATGGCTCTTTTGATGATTTGTATACCAGTAGTTTCATCTTGGTTAGAACCTTTCATTTTCTCCAAAGATTCAACAGCACGGATATAAGCAACACCACCACCAGGTACAATACCTTCTTCAACAGCAGCACGAGTTGCGTGTAAAGCATCGTCTACACGATCTTTCTTTTCTTTCATTTCAACTTCTGTAGCAGCACCTACATATAATACTGCAA
>JBAXPJ010000012.1:0-47358 GCA_037132335.1 Sediminibacterium sp.
GTGTGTGGATTAATACCTGTTGTATCCGACGCCACCGCCAGCACTGTTGCCACGATCGCGGTTGTATCCGCCACCGCCGCCACTATTGCCGCCGCGACTTCCACCGCCACCGCCACCGTAACCGCCGCGACTTCCGCCGCCGCTACCACCACCACCGAAGCTCTTCTTTTTGAAAGCGCCTCTTTCGCCTTCTGGGCGTGGAGTTGATTCGTTTACAACGATCTTGCGACCTAAGTTGTCATTGTCGTGTAAAGCAGCGATTGCAGCGCGAGCTGCTTCATCATCTGCCATTTCAACAAAGCCGAACCCTTTGCTACGATCATTGTTAAATTTGTCGGTAACGATTTTGGCGCTAGTTACTTCACCGAATGGAGTAAAAAGGCTCTGCAGGTCTTCACTGGTCATGTTCCAGTTTAGATTTCCAACGTAAATGTTCATGTTCTTTTAAAAATTATGTGATCAAAAACCAATGGTAAAACAGTTACCGAGAACCCTGAAGCATTTACGTAAAACCTTCTGAGAAACAGGAACACTGCCATTGACAATATCGAAGTTATTGTTTTTTTTGATATTCAAAGTTTTTTTTCCACATTTTTAGAATTCTTGTTGCAGATACACAAAAAAGGCCCGTTCCGAAGAACAGGCCTTTTGTATGAATTTTGAGTAGATTATTCAGCTACAACGTCAAAATCAATTTCAACTTCGTTTCCGTTGCCAAAGTCAATAGTTGCTTTATGAGCACCTAATTCTTTAACTTCTTCCACTATTGAAATACGTTTACGGTCAATCTCATAACCTTTTTGGTCACGGATAGCACGTGTAATTTGTAAAGAAGTAACTGTACCGAAGATTTTTCCGCTAGTACCAGTTTTTGCACCGATTTTAACAGGAGAAGATTTTAATACTTCAATTACCTTGTTAATTTCAGCAAGCATTGCTGCTTCTTTTTTACCTTTTACTTTTAAACGCTCATCTAATTGCTTTAAATTAGAAGGATTTGCTTCTACAGCCAATTTACTTGGAATGAGGAAGTTACGTGCGTAACCGTTCTTTACTGTAACTAGTTCGTTACGGCCACCTAAATTGTCTACGTCTTGAATTAATATTACTTGCATGGTTTGTTTTTTAGTTCCCAGGTTCCCAGTCTTTTATGACTGTCTCTTAATTTCTTAAGATTAGGGAAGGTTACTAATTGTCTATTTCAATAAATCAGTTACATAAGGCAAAAGAGACATTTGACGTGCCTTTTTTACTGCATCCTGAACTTTACGTTGATACTTTAAAGAGTTACCACTCAAACGACGAGGTAATAATTTACCTTGTTCGTTGATGAATTTCTTTAAGAAATCAATGTCTTTATAGTCAACATATTTAATGCCATATTTTTTGAAGCGGCAGAATTTTTTCTTTGGCTTCTCCTGTTTGATGGCGGTCAGGTATTTAATTTCGTTCTTTGCCATGATTAAGCCTCGATTTTATCTTGCATTGCAAATCCGCCATTTCTTTTCACATAGTTGTACTCGACGGCGTATTTATCGAGACGTGTGATCATATGACGCATAATTTGCTCGTCACGTAACATTTGGATCTTCAACTTCTCATTGATGTCTGAAGGACCTGTGAATTCCAACACCCAGTAAATACCGGTTGTTTTTTTCTGAATAGGGTAAGCGAGTGATTTTAAGCCCCAAGGGTTGCTGTGCACTGTTGCACCACCTAGTTCAGCAATCAAATCTGCATATTTTTTTTGTGCAGCTTTGAAGTCTTCTTCAGACAAAACCGGTGTAAAAATCACCATCAATTCGTAATTGTTCATTAACTGAATTTTTAGGTTATAAATTGGTTTCTCCCAGTGGACATTCCGAATGCTCGAAACGAATCTGCCAAAACAGATTTGGGGCTGCAAAGGTAAGGGATTTACTCTTAGAAATGGTTTGTTTTACTATGTTTTATTGTAATTTCTATGATATTTTACTGGGTTTTAATAAATATGCGCTTAAAACCCTGAATCTTAATACTGAATAGGCTTTTATTTGGTAAACAAAAACAGTTAAAATAGCCAATAAATGGATTGTCTAGGCTAGATAGAGTAGGTGTTTAATTCAAGTATAATCTCCTAAAAGATTTTTGACCATATGTGCGATGAAATAAGAAAATTTTACAATGTAAATAACTTAAATGTTCTTTATCAAAACCAAATAGGTGGGAAAATGGTCGCTAAAGCCACCACGGTAATTATTTCCATCCCAGGTTCGCATTGGGTAGCCTTTGTATCTACCTGTATTTTCAACCATAAATAGTCTTTTGAAAATATGGTACTGGTTTAAGTAGAAGCCTCTTTGTTCTTTTGTTAACCAAGCTTTTGACAAAAGTATTTGATCGAATAGTGACCAAGTATCTTGGTTTGCTAATGTGCCATAACCATTTTTATAAATCAATGCCCATGGGTTATACAAATTTGTACTACTTGTTTTATTAGGATCGGAGCTTGTTTGTAGCACTTTAGTAACACTATAACTATCAGGATTGTCATTTAAGTCTCCCATTAAAATAATTTTTGCGCCGGGTTCTTTTTTGAAAATGGTATTAATATAATTTCGGCATACTGCGGCGGCACTTGCCCTAGATGCATTTGTTCTGTCTTCTCCACCACGTTTACTTGGCCAATGGGTAACCATAAAATAGACTGCTTCTCCATCCATTAATCCTTTTACCCAAAGTACATCTCTAGTTTCGTATTTTTCATTTCTTGAATAGGGTAATGATACATGTAATTTTCCGCTTTCAAGAACGGTAAAATAACTAGGGTTATATAGCAGTGCTACATCAATTCCTCGAATGTCTTTTGAATCAAAATGTACTATTTGGTAATGGCGTTTTTTTAATATTGGGTGATGAATTAAATCATTTAGTACTGTATCATTTTCTATTTCTGCAACACCCAAAATTGCTGGCCCATCGATAGAATAATCTGTTCCAATTAACCCTATTACTTTAGCAAGATTGTTTATTTTATCTTGATAGATATTGTTATTGTAATGTTTGATGCCATTCAGGGTAAAGTCATCGTCATTTACTATTGGGTTATTAGTAGTATCGTAAAAATTTTCAAGGTTGTAAAATGCTACGATGCTTATTTTATAATGCTTTGACGCTGATTGAGTAAAACCTAAAAAGGGTGTAATGATCAGAAAAAATAATCTTATAATTAATTTCATAATTTTTTATTTAAAAATAAAGTTCCTAGTAATTGCTACTTCAATTGTAATGCTAAAATGATTTTACTTTCTATATTTTTATACATAGGTCTACTACTTTCATTGTCTCAAATTAAAATCATATTGTATGAAAGTATTCGGATTTTTTTTAATAGTCTCTATGCCTTGTTTATTATGGAGTCAACAGCGAAAGATTATTCTTAACAAAATTGAAAAATTAGATAGTATTTATCAACCAATTCATTTAATGCAACATGATGGATCTGCTGGCATTTTGGTGGTTGATGAAAATTCATTAAAAGAAAAAGACGATGAAATGGCGGTGCCAATTTTAAATGCATCGCGCGACCCTTTTAAGTCTGCTGCAGCGTATCAGTTTAGTGCAATGCGTTTTCAACAAAAAGGATTAGGGAGTAATTTTTTGCAAGTAACTGTTAATGGATTAATCATGCAAGACCCTGCTACAGGTATTGGATTGTGGAGTTCGTGGACTGGGTTGAATGATGTGTTTAAAATGAGTGAGTCAAGCAATGGATTAAATCAAAATAGTTTTGCAGTTGCTGCTATAGGTGAATCGAGTAATGTTGAAATTAGGGCATCCAAACAAAGGCCTCAATCTAGTATTGGGTTTGCATTTTCAAATAGAACCTATACACATCGGTTACAATTAACACATAGTACAGGGATGTTAAAAAATGGGTGGGCTTTTTCTGTTCATGGCAATGCTCGATTAAATATGGTTGAAACAATACCTGGCGTTTTTACAAATGGTTATAGTTATTATTTTTCGGCCGATAAAAAGTTAGGAGAACATCAATTGATCTCTATAGCAGTTTTTGGATCTTACAATCAGTCTGGCAAACAAGCTGCTATATTAAAGGAATCTAAAAACTTATTAAATAATTCCCACTATAATCCTAATTGGGGATATCAAAATGGCGTGGTACGGAATTCGAGTATTGGAACACAATATTTGCCAGTACTCATTTTAACGCATGAGTTCAAGTTGTCGAATCAAAGATTCATACAAACAGCTATTGCAGTTTCAAGTGGTAATAAATCAACAACAGGATTGGATTGGTATCATACACCTGATCCTAGGCCCGATTATTATAGATACCTACCTAGTTATCAAACCGATCCTATACTTAAACAGCAACTTGCTAATAATATTCAACAGCGAATAGATTTACAGCAATTGAATTGGGATGGTTTTTTTGCAGTGAACAGATTAAATCGGGAAAGCATTTTTAATGCGAATGGAATTATTGGAAATACCATCTCAGGAAAACGTGCTAGGTATATTGTAGAAAACAGAATGGCGCATACGAATCGGTTGAATTTTGCCTCAAGTTATCATGGCAATCTTGCAAACAAATCTTTGTTTAGCATGGGCCTGTACTCGCAAATACAATCAACACATTATTACAAAACCGTCAATGATTTATTGGGTGCCGATTTTTATGTTAATTGGAATCAATTTGCAGAATCGGATGTATCGAATAACCCTCAGGCAATTCAAAATGATATTTCAATTCCTAATCGAATACTTACTGTTGGGGATGCTTTTGGTTATGACTATTCTATGGTGCATCATAAATCTGCTATTTGGGCGCAAACGGTAACAAGTTTTAAAAGAATGGAATTATATATTGCTAGCGAATTATCGGTCACCAATTTTTTCAGGGTTGGCAACGTTGTCAATGGTTTGTTTGCTAAGAATTCTTTTGGTCGTTCTGAACCCGATTTGTTTTTAAATACAGGCATGAAAATTGGCGCGAATTACAATTTAAATGGCAGGGAGTCATTTTATATTTCAGCAGCGGTTTTAAGTAAGCCACCCAATTTTGACAATTGTTTTATATCTCCAAGAACCAGAGATACGCAGCAGGCCGATATTCAAAATGAAAATTATTTAGCGGCCGAAACAGGTTATTTAATGCAATCTCCTTTGGTTAAATGTAGAATGAATTTATATTATTCAATTATGAGTAATGGGATGGATGTACTAAGTTTTTACCATGACGGATATAATAGTTTTGTGAATTATGCAATTAGTGGAATTGGTCAAACACATCTTGGTGCAGAATTTGGAATTGAAACAAAATTAGACCAGCAATTTTCATTTCAGGCAGCTGCTGCTATTGGGGATAATTATTATAATTCAAGACAGTTTGCCGTGGTTACTGCCGACAATACAACTGCTGAAATAGAAAAAGTATTGGTATATGCAAAAAATTTTAAAGCTGGAACTGCTCCGCAAAACGCCTATTCTTTTGGGTTAACGTACAGAAATTCTAGTCAATGGTTTGTAGTAGTAAACGCCAATATATTCGATCGGCAATGGATTGGATGGAATCCTATCAAAAGAACAGCCGAAGCTATTTATCCTGTAGATCCTAGTACAGAAAAAGGAGCGTTATTGTTAAAGCAAGAAAAACTGCCAGTACAATACTTGGCCAACCTTTTTGTTAGCCATCGTTTTATGGTGGGCAAGAAAAAGCACAGTCAATGGGAATGTAATTTGAGCATTAGTAATTTACTTAACAAGCAAGACATAGTGCTATCTGCGTATGAACAACTTCGATTTGACTTCGATAATAAAGATGCCAATAAATTTCCGCCAAAATACTTCTATGGTATGGGACTTAATTATTCGCTTTCATTGATTTATAGATATTGATTTATCTGCGAAAACTAAGGCTTCAATAATTAGTAGCAAATTAAAATATACAATACAATTTTATGCAACAAAATACCTCAATTAAATACTGCATTTATTTCTGTTTGGCAATCAGTATAATTTTTTATAGTTGTGAAAAAAAATACGATGCGCCACCCTCAAATTTAGAATTAGCTTTTGCGCCAGATTTAAGCATTAAAGATCTTAGAGCCAAGCATACAATGGGTAAGTTTGAGCAAATAACGGAATCGAAATTAATTGCAGGGGTGGTGGTTGCGAATGACCAGTCGGATAATTTTTATAAATCAATTGTTGTTCAAGATACTTCTGGTGGCATCACTATTAGAATGGATGGAATAAAGCTCGATGCTAATTTTCCTGTGGGTAGAAAAGTTGCCATCAAATTAAAAGATTTATGGCTAGGAGATTATGGAAAAATGATTCAATTAGGTGTTGGTGTAGACAATTCAGATCCAACATCGCCAACACTAACAGGGATACCTCAAACCCTATTTGACCAATACCTTATTAAAGGGGAACTAGTAAATAGTTTAACACCAATTGTAGTGCCCATTAGTGCCTTAAATAATAACTATCAAAGTATGTTGGTGCAATTAGACCAAGTTGAATTTGCTCCAACCGATACCGCAAAAACATATGGGGATGCTGTAAATAAACTATCCCTTAATAGAACAATTCGTGCATGCAATGGAAATACTATCTTATTAAGAACAAGTGGCTATGCCAATTTTGCCAATGCTAAAACACCCATTGGCAATGGTTCGATTGTGGGTATTTATAGTGTTTTTGGCACCACCAAACAGTTGTCTATTAGAGATAGTTTTGATGTGAATCTAAGGCAGCCTAGGTGTAAGTAGGTCAGTTTGGGTTTGAGTGTTGGCCTGAATCCTGTCAAAATTTACGTGCGAAGAGAATGATCGCTTTTTTGCTTGTCATAGTGTCAGCATTTGATTCTTTGGTACTGTCTTTGACCAATGCAAGCAAAATAGTAACCTATGCAAAAAGGACAAATACGTGTAAGTACGGAGAATATTTTTCCGATTATTAAGAAATTCTTGTACAGCGATCATGAGATTTTTTTACGTGAACTAGTGAGCAATGCGGTAGATGCTAGCCAAAAAGTAAAAACATTGTCTTCCATTGGCGAAGCCAAAGGCGATCTAGGCGAATTACGTATTGATGTTGAATTAGACGTTAAGGCAAAAACCTTATCCATTACCGACCGTGGTGTGGGTATGACCAGTGAAGAGGTTGACAAATACATCAACCAAGTAGCTTTTAGTGGGGCAGAAGAGTTTATGGAAAAATACAAGGATGCCAATATTATTGGGCATTTTGGTTTGGGTTTCTATAGTGCTTTTATGGTGAGTGATAAAGTAGAACTATTCTCTAAAAGTCATAAAGAGGGTTCTGGGGTTTATTGGAGTTGCGATGGTAGCCCTGAATTTGAATTATATGATGTAGACTATAGCCAACGCGGCACTAAAATTGTGTTGCATGTTAACGAAGAGAGTAAAGAATTTTTAGACGCTTCTAGAATTAAAAGTATTTTAACCCGTTTTTGTAAATTCTTACCAGTGCCTATTTTCTTTTCTGAAGTAGGAGAAGTTAAAGAAGCCATTGAAGGTGAAGAAAAAGAAGCGTCAACTGAAGAAAAATCAATTAATAATACCAATCCAATTTGGGTTCGTAAGCCAAGTGATTTAACCAAAGAAGACTACGAAAACTTCTACAAAGAATTATATCCGTTTAACGAAACACCTTTGTTTTGGATTCATTTGAATGTAGACTATCCATTTAATTTAACAGGTGTTTTATATTTCCCTAAAATTAAACAGAGCTACGAAATTCAAAAAGACAAAATTCAACTTTACTGCAACCAGGTTTTTGTTACTGATGAAGTAAAAGATATTGTTCCAGAATTTTTAATGTTATTACAAGGTGTAATTGATAGCCCAGATATTCCATTGAATGTTAGTAGGAGTTATTTACAAGGTGATCCAAACGTTAAAAAAATCAACGCACATATTACCAAAAAAGTTGCCGATAAATTAGAAGAACTTTTTAATAAAGAAAGAGCTGAATTCGAGCAAAAATGGGATAGTCTTGGTTTGTTTGTGAAGTATGGTATGATGACCGATGACAAATTCTTGGATAAAGCTGCTAAGTTTTTAGTGATGGAAGATACCGCTAGTAAATTCTATACCATTGAAGAATACAAAATGGCTACCGAAACCTTACAAAAAAATAAGGAAGGCAAACAAGTCGTATTATATACAACCAATCCAATTCAACAAGATGCCTACATTCAAGCTGCTACCAATAAAGGATTTGTAGTAGTTAAAATGGAAACATTGGTAGACGCCGCTTTCATTAACAATATGGAAATGAAATGGGAGAACACCGTTTTTGTAAGAGTGGATGCAGATATAGTAGATAATTTAATTGACAAACAAGAAGCTAGCGAGTCTGTATTAAACAAAGACGAAGAAGCTGCTTTAAAAGAATTGTTCAATATTCAAATTCCAGAATTACATGTTACTACAGAAGTGAAAGGATTAAGTGTAGACGCTGCTCCGGTTGTTGCAACTCGTCCTGAGTTCATGCGTAGGATGAAGGATATGGCTGGTGTTGGAGGCGGAATGACTGCTTTCTATGCACAAATGCCCGACGAAGTAACACTTACTGTAAATGGTAATCACCCAATTTATCAAACCCTATTAAAGAATGCGAATAAATCTTTGCAAGAAAAACAAGTTCGTTCATTGGCTGATTTGGCTTTGCTGAGTCAGGGTTTATTAAAAGGTGCTGAATTAACCAATTTCATTAATCGCAGTGTTGAATTGATGGAAGCTGAGAAAGCTGCGGGCGCTTAATAAACCGACTTTCTTGTTGTTCTGACATAATGTTTTTTTTGTATCATTATTTCAATACGGGATAGAATAATTTTTAAAGAGGTTGTATCAATTATTTGATACAACCTCTTTTTTTACGCTTTAGAAAATATTTTTTATCAATTCATTCATTCAGTCTGTTTGAATACAATGCTTTGGGGATAAGATTTTCAACGTAATTGCGTGTGGTAAAAGCGTGTGCTAAATTTCACTAAGTTTAAAATCAATCATTTTTATTTGTAATGTAGTGTTGCCATTGTATTCGTTTTCATCAATTGTAAAAACAATATCAAGTGGTTTGGTTTGTTGTATTAAGTTGAATTTATCGGCCATATTAAACCCAATACCAGTAAGGGTTGTACGGTTTTGTTTGAGTACAAAACGAATATGCGCATCCTTTACAATTTTTGAATAACCACTATCAATTACATTTTTAGCAATAAAAACAGGGCGCATATTTTCAGGGCCATAAGGCTCCATCTGTAATATGATTTGATAAAACGCAGGTGTTATTTCTGTAAAATCAATTGGCGCGTCAATAACAATTTCAGGCGTTAATAATTCACCTGGAATTGTTTCGGATACTACTTTTTCAAATGCGGCTGCAAAAGCAGCAACGTTTTCTGGTAGTAAGCTCATGCCTGCTGCTGCAAAATGTCCACCATATCCCAATAAATGTTCTCTGCATGCATGAATGGCTTCGTATAAATTAAATCCCGCAACACTTCTTGCACTTCCGCCTACAATATTTTCATTTTGTGTTAATACAATTGTTGGGCGATAATATTTTTCTATTAATCTACTAGCAACTATTCCTACAACGCCTTTATGCCAGTTTGATTGAAATACAAAAGTTGTTTTTTTATTTACATAGCTAGCATCTTTTGCAATAATTTCAAGTGCTTGTTCTGTAATACTGCTATCTGCTTCTTTTCTGTCTGTATTATCTGACTGCAATACTTTTGCAAATTCAATTGCTTTTATAGGGTCTTGTTCTATAAATAATTGTACCGCCTTTTTTGCATCATCCATTCTTCCTGCTGCATTCACTCTTGGCGCTATCATAAATACCACATTGGTAATGTACATGTGTTTTTTTACACCCGCTAATTCCATTAAAGCCTTTATGCCTGGCGATGGGTTTTCATTTATTTTTTTCAAACCATAAAAAGCCATGATTCTGTTTTCGCCAGTAATGGGTACTATGTCTGCAGCAATGGCTGTAGCTACTAAGTCTAAATATTGTAAATAAGTTTCGGCTGGGAGGCCTAATTTTTCTGCAATAGCTGTTGCTAGTTTAAATCCTACACCACAACCGCAAAGTTCTTTATAAGGATAATTACAATCGATTTGTTTGGCATTTAATATAGCAACTGCTGGTGGTAATTCGGTATCTGGTAGATGGTGGTCGCAAACAATAAAATCAATCCCTAATTCTTTCGCGTAAGTAATTAGTTCTACTGATTTAATGCCACAGTCTAATGAAATAATCAACGTCATGCCTTGCTCTTTTGCAAAGTCAATACCTGCTTTACTTACACCATATCCTTCGCGATAACGGTGGGGGATATAATAGTCAACTTCAGTATAAATTGATTGTATAAATTGAAACATACAAGCAACTGAAGTAGTTCCGTCTACATCATAATCGCCATAAACTAATATTTTTTCTTTTTGATCAATTGCTTGTATAAATCTAGCAACAGCTTTGTCCATATCCTTCATTAGCCATGGGCTATGTAAGTCGGAAAGTTGCGGCCTAAAAAAATGTTTAGATGTTTCAAAGTCTGCTAGCCCTCTTTGAACCAATATCCTACAAAGCGTTTTATTAATATTTAAATCAGCCTGTAATTTGGCTATGCTGGGCTCGTTAGCGGGTAATATTTTCCAGCGTTTTTGCATCAATATTTTCTATCAGTTGTATAGAGTACTAATTCTTCTAATGCCTCACGAATATTACTGTTTGGGAATTCATGTAAAATAGCCATGGCCTCGTTTCTAAAAGTTTCCATTTTTGCTGTAGCGTATTTTATTCCTCCTGCTGCAACTACACTATCAATTACAAATTGTACTTTCTCTTTATTGGTGTTCTGATTTTTAATAATATAAATGAGTTGCTTTTTTAAACTAGCACTGCAATTATTTAGGGTATAAATTAATGGTAGTGTGAGTTTTTTTTCTTTAATATCATTACCCGTTGGTTTTCCTATATTGGCATTGCCATAATCGAATAAATCATCTTTAATTTGAAATGCCATTCCTACTTTTTCTCCAAAGCTTCTAAGTTTTTCTACTTGAATGGGATCTTCAAAAGTAGTAGATGCTCCTGCAGCGCAAGCAGATGCTAATAAGGAAGCAGTTTTGCCATTAATAATTTCGTAGTAAACAGATTCGTTAAGGTTGAGGTTGCGCGCTTTTTCTATTTGTAATAATTCACCTTCACTCATTAGCCTAACTGCTTCTGATAAGATTCTTAAAACTTCGTGGTCTTTATTATTTAAAGAGAGTAATAGGCCTTTTGATAATAAGTAATCGCCAACAAGTACCGCAATTTTATTCTTCCAAAGTGCATTGATAGAAAAGTAACCTCTTCGCTCATTCGCTTCGTCTACAACATCGTCGTGTACTAGCGTTGCGGTATGTAAGAGTTCTACTAATGACGCTGCTCTGTAGCTACTATCGTTTATTTCTCCTCCGAGTCTTGCACATAATAAAACAAACATTGGGCGTAATTGCTTTCCCTTGCGTTTTACGATATATTGCATGATCCGGTCTAATAAAGCCACCCTGCTTTTTACTGCCTCTCTGAAATGTGCTTCAAAAAGAACCAGTTCTTTGGATATAACCTGTTTAGCTAGCTTCATACCTAAAATAAGTGCAATATAGTAAGGTTAAAAACAATAATGTCTATATATGCAACGTTTGATGTGTAAAAGGAGTCTATATAGTGATATAAATAGGTTATTTTTTTATAATAAATAGTCTTTATCAAACACAATTCATATTTTTGGCATATATATTGAGTTTATAAATTTTTATTACATTTCAAATATCGATTATGACAAGCAAAAAGTATTTATTAGTTGCAGCCCTTATTGTCTTTATTCAGACAGTTGGTATGGCGCAAACAGATTGGGGATGGAATTGGAAAGACAGTTCTAAAGTTCCTACCAAATTATTACCTCAGTATAATGAGTTTTTAAACAACCAAACACCTTATCCTGCAAAACCTCGCGATCAGTGGGAATTAGGCATTGGAATTGGTGTTCCTTTTTTAGCGTCTGATTTAAGTTCAAAAGCTGGATTCGGCGGAACTGTTACTTTGCGTAAAGCATTGAATCATACATTTTCTTTAAGACCTTATTATTCGTATTATTCAATTAATGGTACAAAGAAAACTGCAGTAACATCACCTGCAACTTACAATTACAAACAAACTTCAAGTCATTTTGGATTTAACTTATTAACTTCTTTAAATACTACAAGTTATTATAGAGGTAATCCAAAAGTTAATATTTATGCAATTACTGGTATGGAGGTTGCATCCTCTCAAGTAAAGCAAGATATTTTAAGTAATGGATCTTACACATATTATAATCCAACAGGAAATAGTAACACTATTTCTGCCAGCGCAACAGGTGTTAGCATTTTTGGATTTAATGTGGGTATGGGTGCCGCATTAAAAATTAGCAATAATGTAAATTTGGCATTTGAAGTAATCAATACTTTAACTAATTACGATTATTTAGAAGGCTACACTAGTAACGCTAGTAATGCTTATGATGCATGGTGGTATGGTGGTTTGAAATTAAACATCAATTTGGGTAAAAAATCTAAGCGTGTACAACCTTTGTACTGGATTAATCCTAACAATTATGTTTATTCAGAAATCAACAAGCCTTCTCACATGAAACTGCCTAAAACAGTTCTTCCTGATGGAGATAAAGATGGTGTAACTGATCAGTTTGATCTTGAGCCAAACACACCAGCTGGTGCGCCAGTTGATAGCCATGGTGTATCAAAAGATACTGATGGAGATGGTGTTCCTGATTACAAAGACAAAGAGATTTTAACTTCTCAAAAATGTTTCCCTGTAAATGCTGATGGCGTTGGTACATGCCCTGAGCCTGCTTGTTGCAAAGAAGTTAAAGACTTAGTTGCTAACATGAAATTTGCACCATTGGTTGAATGTAATATTGGTGCATTACCAAGTGTTCAATTTAAAGGAAATGCAAAACTTTCTGCAGACAATCAAACTGTTTTAGCAACAGCTGCTGCTAAAATCAATGCTAATCCAACATGTAAAGTAAAAGTGATTGGATATGGTTCAACTAGCAAATCTGCACAACAATTAAGTTGGGACAGAGTAAACGCAGTTATCAGATACTTAGTTGAAAAACAAGGTGTTTCTGAAAGCCGTTTCATTTGGTCTTATGGACAAAATGGTGATTTGAATACAGTAGATCTTCAAGGTACTACCGAAGATGGTCCTAATACTGTACCAGCTCCACATCCAAACTTGAAGTCTAAGAAATAATTTTCTATATTATTTATAACAAAAAAGCAAACCTTTCAAAAGAGGGTTTGCTTTTTTTATTCTGTTATGTCCCGTCCTAAAATAACGATAAGAATGGGATCGGTTATTTCAGCCGAATAACTATTTTAATAGAAAATAGTTATTGGTTGATTCTATTAAAATGTAGTTCTCCAAAATTTTGCAAAGAGGATAATTTTAAATCAGCGGCACCCCATCTTTCGTCTTTGAGTTGCGAAAAATGTGGCACTACCACACATTTCATTCGAGCAGCTTTTGCAGCAATCATGCCATTAAATGAATCTTCAAAACAAATACAATTTGTAGGGATGGAGTTCATTTGCGCTGCGCAATTTAAGTACACTTGTGGATGTGGTTTTCCAAATGCTAATAAGTCGGCAGATGCGGTTGCCTGCAAATAAGGGCCAATGCCAGTTAGTTTTAACACCAGATCTATCAAGGCTTGTGGCGATGAAGTGGCTAATCCTATTTTGAATTGTTTGTTGTAGAAAAATTCGAAAATATGCGAAAGTCCAGGCATGGCTACTGCTTTGTTTTCTATTTTTTCAAGAACTGCATTTACTATTTTAGTTTCAGCATTTTCATACTCCGATTCACTAATGTTAAAATAGCCAAACCACCATTTTACAAACTCTTTTGTTCTTAATCCGGTAGTAGTTTGGTATTGTGCTTCTGTGAGCATAACGCCATACTGTTTAAATACCTCTTCGGCTGCTTCATTCCATAAAGGCTCACTATCAATTAGTAGTCCATCAATATCAAAAATCACGGTATCTAGTGCCATTGTGTTTATTTATTTGTGCAAAAATATTCTACTAGCTGATACAAAACACCTATTTTTATTTAAGCAGCGAAATTAATATAGAAAGATCAATGAAGTTAGGCGAACGTTTAAAACATATCAAACTACTACGATCATTTGTTTATGCCTTGGTGGGGTTTGCATCATATCCTGGGTTGGTATGGGTTAATAAAATTAAAATTGAAGGCACGGAGCATTTAGAAAATCTACCCAAAAAGAATGTTTTATTTGTAAGCAATCACCAAACCTATTTTGCAGACGTGATTGCTTTTTTGCATATTTTTTGTGCGGTAAAATGGCGTAAAAAAAATAGACTAGGATTGCCCTACTATTTGTTGAATCCTTTTACCAATGTTTTTTTTATTGCTGCAGAAGAAACAATGAACGGAACTTTTATAAGTCGTTTATTTAAACTTGCTGGTGCGATTTCCATTAAAAGAACTTGGCGTGCCGATGGTAAGGATATTGAAAGGTCTAGAGAAGAATCAGATACCCATAAAATAGACCATGCATTGCAAAAGAGTTGGGTAATTACATTTCCTCAAGGTACTACTAAGCCTTTTGCGCCAGGACGAAAAGGCACTGCACATATCATTAAAAAAAATCAGCCAATTGTTGTACCTGTTGTTATCAATGGGTTTTGGAGGGCATTTAGTAAAACAGGATTGTTGTTTAAGAAAAAAGGAGTGAGGCTTTCTATTAGAATTAAACCGCCATTAGAAATTGATTACACAATGTCAGTTGAAATGATTTTAGCGAAAGTGATGCATGCAATTGAACAGGATGAAACCTATAAATTAAAAGGCAAACACCATACAGCAATTGTTTAATTTAATTGGTTAGTCCTTTATAAAGAAAGCCTTCAGTTCATTTGCATCATCTGGCTTCATTTTTCCTGACAAGATTAGTCTTAATTGTCTTCTTCTTAATGCGCCTTCAAACAATCTTTTTTCTTCGTCGGTTTCAGGAATAACTGGTGGAACTAGTCTTGGCTTACCGTTAGGATCAAGTGCTACAAAAGTGAAATAAGCTTCATTGCTTTCGTATTTATATTGGTGTAATAAGTCTTCGCCCCATACCCTTAAATGGATTTCCATAGAGGTATTAAATGCCCTGCACACCTGTGCTTCAATATGAACTACATTTCCTAGTTTAATAGGATTTTTAAAACTTAAATGGTCTACAGAAGCGGTCATGCTTGGTGTGTTGCAATGTTTTCCTGCGGCAATACCTGCTGCAATATCCATCCAATACATTAAACGGCCTCCCATTAAATTGCCAAAAGTGTTGGTGTCGTTGGGTAATACCAATTCATTCATGATGGTAAAACTTTCAACTGCTT
The DNA here is from genome assembly GCA_037132335.1 of Sediminibacterium sp. Taxonomy (GTDB): domain Bacteria; phylum Bacteroidota; class Bacteroidia; order Chitinophagales; family Chitinophagaceae; genus Sediminibacterium. The sequence continues at coordinate 15,516 of JBAXPJ010000012.1, forward strand.
TTTTTCCGTCCATAGTTTTTGGTATTTTATCAAAGATACGCTAGTACTTTCTTTTAAACCTGCTTCATTATTTCAATCCTATTAAATAACAATTTGTTCTAAATCTTTTAAATAGTCATGGCTAACATCGGCCCCTATACCTGGTGTATCTGTTAGTTCCAATTCCATTCCTTTATAGGTAACGCCACCAATTACAGGATCGGCTAAATGGCCTAGTAAACAAGTATCTAAATCATAGAATTTAATATTGTTGTTAGCCATTGCAAAATGCACTTTTGCAGTTAGTGCCACTCGGCTCTCTAACATGCCACCCATCATACAAGCAATGCCATTAGTCTCGGCCACTTGATTGATTTTAATGGCTTCTAAAATGCCGCCGCTTTTGGCAAATTTAATATTGATATAATCACATGCTTTGTGTTTAATTAAACGTGCTGCATCATGGTGTGTAAATACGCTTTCGTCTGCCATAATTGGAATAGGAGAAAGTTCCACTAGTGATGGCAATAATTCGTCGTTCCATTTGCGCATAGGTTGTTCGCAAAAAGCTACATTGTATGGGCCCATTGCTGTTAATGCCATTGCTGCATCTTCATAACTCCATCCTTGATTGGCATCAATTCGAATGCCAATTTCATTGCCAATGGCATTTCTAATTTGTTTAATTCTTTCAACATCTTCTATTGCATTTTTTCCCAATTTCACTTTAATGATATTAACGCCTTTCTCTTTAAAAGCAATGGCTGTGGCGGCCATATTTTCGGGCGTGTCAATGCCAATGGTAAGATCGCTTTCAATAGTTCTTTTTGATCCGCCCAAATATTGGTACAAGGGCTGGTTTGCAAGCTTTGCAGCAATATCGTATAAGGCCATATCAAAGGCGCTTTTTGCGGTATAATTTCCTGCAGTGAAAAGATCTAATTCTTGCATTCTTTCTTCTATGGCAAGTGGATTTTTGTTCTTCCAAACCAATGCAAAATCTTTGGCCATTTCGTAGCAAGTGTTTTGCGTTTCACCTGCAATCATTGGGAATGCCGAACATTCTCCAACCCCAATCAAACCTTCATTAGTATGAACTCTTATAAATATATTTTGTGCAAAATGCATGGTGCCGGTAGCAATAGTAAAAGGCACCATTGGAATGGCGTATTTGTAAATTTCAGTATGAGTGATGTGCATATGCGAATGTCTGATTATTTTTTTAAACGCCAATCAATGCCTATTTTTTAAATAATTTGCAACAAAAATTAATAGCGCTTGTTGATAGATTAAAATACAGAAAATGGAATCATTAAAAGGCAAAAATGTAGTGTTGATTGGAGCGTCTGGTGGAATAGGAGAGAAAACAGTAAAATTGTTAGCAGGTTCTGGTGCAAACTTATGTATCACAGGCAGGGATAAATTGAAATTGAAAGAAGTAGCTGAAATGGCTAATATTCCATTAAACCAAGTGTTTGAAATGGATTTGGCTGACGAACTATCAGTAAAAAGCTGTTTTACATTGATAAAAGCACAAATGCCTGTGATTGATATTTTGGTGAATGCGGCTGGTGTGGGTATTATTAAACCTATGGAAACCTTATCGGCAGAAGAGTTTAGACTGTCGTTAAATACCAATTTAGTCGGTGTGTTTTATTTAATGCAATCGGTGCTTCCTGGTATGAAAGAACAGAAGAAAGGATTGATTATTAATATACCTGGCGTGCTTGGAAAAGTGCCCATGGCAGGTGCTGCGGCCTACAGTGCTAGCAAATTTGGATTAGTGGGTATGATGCAAAGTATTAGAGAAGAAATTAAAAGAACCGAAATTAGAATCACCAATTTGTTCCTTGGAGGGGTTGATTCGCCATTCTGGGATCATATAGATTTAAGGGTTCAGCGAGATAAAATGGTCATGGCAGAAGAAGCGGCTAAAGCCATTTGGTTTTTATGCCAACAACCTCGTTCGGGGGTAGTGAGTGAAATGGTTTTACAGCCTTTTAATCACCAAGCGATTTAAATATATAAGGGATTCTGCAAAACCTTTTTTTTACTTACAAATACTGTTCCGATATTTGCGTAACGAACGACCGTTAGCAATGAATATTTCCTTTGAAAACACCGAAACCGCTTTTGCCTACAAAGCCGACAAAGAATTAAAAGGCGCTAGATTTTTGTTTCAAACCATGGGTTTTCCATTGTTTGTACAATTAGGCACTAGACTGACTCCTTTTTTAATGAAAACTGGATTGCCTATTGATGGCTTAATCCGAAAGACAATCTTCAAACAATTTGTTGGAGGCGAAACCCTCACTGAAACTGCCGGTGTAGTTGGTACACTAGGTAAGTATGATGTGCAGGTGATTCTTGACTATGGTGTTGAAGGAAAAGAAGGTGAAGAGAATTTCGATTTGGCTACAGAAGAATTTATTCGTGTAATCAACTATGCCGCAACCCAATCGAATATTCCATTCATGAGTATTAAAGTAACTGGTATTGCTAGTAATGCATTACTTGAAACTTTGAATGATGCGCCAAGACTTAGAAGTGGTATCCACGATCATGAACTAGAAATTGCAGAATGGGATCGTGTTCGTGATAGAATGTATGTGATTTGTGAAGCTGCCGCAGAAAAAAATATAGGTGTATTGATTGATGCAGAAGAAAGTTGGCTGCAAGATCCAGTAGACCGCTTAACAATGGAAATGATGGAGATTTTTAATAAAGAAAAAGCGGTAGTGTACAATACCATCCAATTATATCGTCACGACAGGCTTCATTTTTTAGATATCTCCTTACAAATTGCCAAACAACAAGGTTTTATACTCGGAATGAAATTGGTGAGAGGTGCATATATGGAAAAGGAAAGAGAGCGTGCATATGAAAAAGGGTATCCTTCCCCAATTCAAATAGACAAAGCGGCTTGTGATAGAGATTATAATGCGGCCATTGCTTTTTGTATTAAGCATTCAGATTCGATTGCTTGTATTGTGGCTTCTCATAACGAAGAGAGTTGCTTATTAGCCGCTCAAATGATGGATGTGAAAGGATTAGCTCATAATCATCCACATGTGCATTTTTCGCAACTATATGGCATGAGCGATAATATCAGTTTTAACTTGGCAAAAGAAGGGTTTAGTGTAAGCAAGTATTTGCCATTTGGGCCTATTAGAGATGTGATTCCTTATTTAATGCGTCGTGCGCAAGAGAATAGCAGCGTTAGTGGACAAACTGGAAGGGAATTATCATTAATAAAAAAAGAATTAGATAGAAGACACCGTAGATAGTGTGTTGCAAAATTTTATAAAGGAAAAAGGGCCGCAAATTTGCAGACCCTTTTTTTATTGTTGGATGGGGGGATATCTTTAAACCTGCGCTAGTTTTTTGCAGGAACTATGTTTAATTTTTTTAATTGTGCCACATGATTTACTGTTTCTTGAAATGAAAATTTCTTTAAACTGATATCTGTTAGTGTAAGTAAAAATCCAGTGAACTTTTTCATGTTGTCATAAATAGGTTCCTTGGTTAATTCAACCAAAATAGAACTGCCTGTTTTGTTATAAACAATCATGTCAATTTTAATGGAAACTAGGTCGCAAACGCAGGCTTTCAATTCATTAATAGCGTCTATTTTTGTTTCTTTACCAACTAATAAATGGAAGTCTTGCTTTTCAATAGCATCTTCAAATGAAATGCCTAATAAATTAGCAAGTGCATTATTAACCCAAGTGATTTTATTTAGTGTATTGCAAATTACAATACACTGATTTGAAGCAGCAGCAATTTTTTCGAATTTTAGGTATTCATTATTTAATAAAGAAATTAGTTGGTTTTGCTTTTTAATGGTCTGTTCCATTTTGCGTAACCTGCTAATTTCATAATTAGTGGTAGCTGCAATAGACTGGGTTTCTATTGGATTTTTTTCGATAGCAGATACTTGACCGATGTATAAAAATCCAACGGCTTCAAATGCCTCGTTTTTAATTACGGAAACACTTCCATTAAATTCTTGAAATAAATCTTGATGCCATTGTAAATTGAAAGTAGCCGTTGAAGTAATGTCTTCTAAACAAGCTTGTAACTTTTTTTGATGCAACTGTTTTTCGTTGAAACGCAATAATGACAATATGTCTACGCCTATAGTACTGTTTTCAAAAGACAATGCTGTTGCTTTCTCATTGAAAAAATTAATATGACCTTTTAAGTTTGTAGTAATAATTAATAGTTGATTAGACTGAATTAATGCAGATAATGTGCTGTCTAAAATAAAGGGGTATTTCATGTTTTTGCTAATTTTTGTGTGTATTAAATCTGATACAATCTCAAGCTATTTTTATTGGTAACACGTAGTAATCGATTGATAAATTCCTAGTGTTTTTGTGTTTTATTTGTAGTGTTATTACTACGTATTATGCTGTTTTATTTAATGTTAGTAATATTGTTATATGCGTAATTGGTTTGTTCGTTTAAGTATTTATTGAGTACCAACATTTGAGGTTGGTCAACTCCTTTTAATGGTTCGATAGATAAACTGTAATTGTTCCACCATTGACCAGCTCCCCAGTAGCAACCACCTATTCCGTTTTGTTGGATATAGTTTAAGAATTTGTCTAAAACCGGAATCCATCTTGCGTCGTTTTTAGGAATACCAAACTCACCAACATAACCTCTTTTGTTATTTTTTTTGAGCCAGTTAATAAATGGAGCAATTTTTTGAACGCCAATCTCTGAGCTGGTTCCATTTGTGAAACCATTGGTGTAAGCGCCACTGCGGTCTGCATCAAAATAACAATGTGCATCAAACATCATATTGTTATTAGGATCTTCTAAGTATTTCAACTCGTCGCTATACTCAACCCATTTTTCGGCACAAGCATAACTATTGCCATCAACTATAATAGTGTGTGTTGTATCTACTTCTCTAATTCCGTAGATGGCTTCTTGTGCTGCATTTCCCCAAACATTTTCTCCCATATTGTTTGGCTCTGCCATTAAATCGTAGCCGTAGATATTGTTGTAGTTTTTTAAGTTGCTAGCAAGTGTTTTCCAAAAAGCCCTGAAAGCTGCATAAGGAATTTGTTTGCTGCCCAATGGGTATTCAATATTATTGATTTTGTAACGACCGTAATTTTGAATGGTTACAATTACATCAACTTGGTAGGTTTTACATGTTTTAATAAAGTTGGTGATGAATTGTAATTCAGTGGCATTAAGCTCACCACCAATGGTATGTTGTAGTCTTTCCCATCTTACTGGTAATTGGATCATTTTAACCCCTTTTGCAGCGAAATATTTTACTTCCTCTGTAGAAGGATAGATATAGTCTTTTTTGTAGATGCCTGGTAAATTGTTATTGCCAAATTCTGCGCCATTTAAAGTGATGCCAATTGGCGCAAATTTGTTGGGATTATTAGCAAAAAGATGTGTTTGAGTAAGAAGCGCAAAAGCAATGATTGCGATGATTGTAACTGCTTTGGTACTGTAGGTTTTAGCGCTTTTCATTTGCTTTGTTTTACAGTACAAAGCAACCTTTAAAGGCTAGGGAGAAAAATAGTAGGACTTATGATAATAGCATACTAAAAATGCCCAACCCCTTGTAACGGGATTGGGCATTTATTTGAGTAAATTATGTGGTTATACGTAGTAGTCTTACTACTTTTGTATTATAAAGAGGGGTTAAATCAAACCATGTTTCATGGCATATTTAACAAGGTTAGCATTATTATGAATGTTTAGCTTTTCCATAATTCTTGCACGATAGGTGCTAATTGTATTTACACTAAGTGATAAAGCATCGCCAATTTTAGAAATACTTTGTCCGCTAGCTAATAGTTTTAAAACTTCAAATTCACGGTCAGATAAAATTTCGTGTGGTGCTTTGTCTACATTCTGCTCAATAGACTCCGCAAGTACTTCTGCTACTTGTGGGGTAATGTATTTTTTTCCACCTAATATTTTTTCTACTGCATTTACCAATTCAAATGGGGCACTTTCTTTTGTTAAATAACCAGCAGCACCCGCTTTGATTGAACGAACTGCATATTGTTCTGGAGCGTGCATACTTAACATTAAAACTGGAACTAATGGTACGTGCTCTTTAATTTGTTTTAAAACCTCAATCCCAGATTGTCCAGGCATGCTAATGTCGGAAATAATAATATCCCATTTTTCTGAAATGGCTTTTTTTAATAAATCAGCCGCATCAGACACATCATGAATCTCGCAAAAGGGGAAAGCTTCTAATAATATTCGTTTGAGACCTTCGCGAACAATTGTATGGTCGTCTGCAATTAAAACTTTCATTTATTGGAGGGGATTTAGGGGTGTTTTGATGTAGGGACTAGGGTGTTTTTTTTGTAATATAATTAGATTTTGTTTTATCTAATGAGTTCAAATATATATATAATTGATTAATATTCCATTTACAATGGCAGCAAATCCCTTTTTACAGTGGATTTAATTAACAGAGAATCCCCATTTGTTTGTGCTAGCGTTTGCTTCGGTCCTTCTTTATTACCTTGCAGTTATGCAGCAATATCACCAGCTATTACAATATATATTAGACAACGGGGCCGTTAAAACGGATAGAACAGGTACTGGTACAAGAAGTTGTTTTGGGTATCAAATGCGGTTTGACCTTCAAAAAGGCTTTCCAATGGTTACAACCAAGAAATTGCACTTAAAAAGTATTGTGTATGAATTGCTTTGGTTTTTAATGGGCGATACAAATGTGAGATACCTAAATGAACACAAAGTGAGTATTTGGGACGAATGGGCCGATGAGAATGGCAATCTTGGTCCGGTTTACGGAAAGCAATGGCGTAGTTGGGAAGGTGCAGATGGAACAGTAATTGATCAAATTACAGATGTGATTAATCAAATTAAAAATAGCCCAGACAGTCGACGCATGATTGTTAGTGCTTGGAATGTAGCAGAATTACCCAAAATGGCCTTGATGCCTTGTCATAGTTTGTTTCAATTTTATGTGGCAGATGGCAAACTTAGTTGTCAACTTTACCAACGTAGTGCGGATGTGTTTTTGGGTGTGCCTTTCAATATTGCCTCTTATGCTTTATTAACTATGATGGTTGCACAGGTTTGTGGTTTGGAATACGGCGATTTTGTGCACAGTTTTGGGGATGTGCATTTATACAATAACCATATAGAACAGGCGCAATTACAATTAAGCAGAGAAAGTTTTCCTTTGCCAGTAATGAAAATTAATCCTGCAGTAAAAGATATTTTTTCTTTTCAATTCGAAGATTTTACACTGGAGAACTACCAACACCATCCACCAATTAAAGCGCCAGTTGCGGTTTAGTTAGCTTTTTAATTACCTAATTTTGTTAGATGATCATTTCTTTAATAGTAGCCGCATCGAACAATAACGCCATAGGCAAAGACAATCAATTGCTTTGGCATTTACCCAAAGACATGCGGTTCTTTAAAAATACTACTTGGGCTATGCCTGTTATTATGGGGCGTAAGACCTTTGAATCTATGGGAAGTAAGCCTTTGAATGGCAGAATGAATATTGTAATTACGCGTCAAGAAAATTATCAAGCAACAGGAGTAGTGCTAGCGAATAGTTTAGCCGATGCCTATGCAAAAGCGGCAGAAGCCGATTACAAAGAAGTATATGTAATAGGAGGTGCTGAAATTTATGCGCAAGCATTACCATCAGCCAATATCATTTATTTAACTAGGGTTGACACCACCATAGAAGGGGATAGTTTTTTTCCTGTATTGGATGATGCTTGGAAATTGTCTTCAGAAGAATTTTTTGAAGCCGATCAAAAACATGCTTTTGCATTTCGTTTTCAAATGTATACAAAAGCATAACCTAATTGATTTCAGCAGATGTATTCTCCCATTAAACTAGCCTTTAATTTTTTAAAATACCAATTCACTGCTTCCAATGGAAAAGGGCATGGGGTGCATTCACCTTTTGTATTTTCTTTTATTAAAGAAGTGCTAAATGATCAACGAAATTTTTATAGCTATCAACCAATTGAAAATTGCAGGAAACTATTGCTGAAGAACCCTACAGTATTAAGTTTAACTGATTTTGGTGCAGGTTCAAGAACAAAAAAATCAAATGATAGAAGTATAAAAGAAATTGCTGCTTCGTCATTAAAACCTAAGAAATTTGGTCAATTATTATTTAGGCTAGTAAATTATTACAAGCCTAAAAATATTTTAGAATTGGGCACATCCTTTGGTATTACAACCGCTTATTTGTCTGCAGGAAATGAACATGCACAAATTGTTACTATGGAAGGATCAGAGGCGGTGGCTGCTGTAGCAAAAAAAAACTGGCAATTATTGGGTCGAAAAAATATTGAATTACAACAAGGGAATTTTAATGAAATACTCTCGCCTTTTATTGCAGCAACTGCACCATTAGATTTTGTTTTTGTAGATGGGAATCATAAATACGAACCCACTATTCAATATTTTAATACCCTATTGCCCAAGTTGCATGAACAGTCGATACTTGTATTTGATGATATTCATTGGAGTAAAGAAATGGAACAAGCATGGCTTGAAATTCAACAACACCCATCGGTAACCCTTACAATAGATTTGTTTTTTATTGGACTAGTTTTTTTTAGAAAAGAAAACAAAGCAAAACAAAACATGGTTATTCGTTTTTGAAAACGGCCTATTTTGTGATAGGTTGTATATTTGAAAAAATTTCCTTTGGCCTTACCATCTGCACTCATTCAATCTTTACAAACCGCTACTGGCTTTGAGCAAGAAGCATTTGAGCAAGTACATGCGTCTGGTGAGCAAGTGGTATCTATCAGAATAAATCCTACAAAACCTGTTGCTTTAAATCAATTATCTATACAAGACAATATTCCTTGGTGTTCAAACGGCAGGTATTTAACAGAACGTCCTTTTTTTACATTTGACCCATTATTACATGCTGGTGCTTATTATGTACAAGAAGCAAGTAGTATGTTTTTATGGCAAGCAATAACGCAAGTTGTTCCTGAATCTAAAGGAAAAAAAGTATTAGACCTTTGTGCAGCTCCTGGCGGCAAAACAACCCTATTAGCCAGTTATTTTACAGATGGCTTAGTGGTGGCTAATGAAGTGATAAAAAATAGAGCAGCAATTTTAGTGGAGAATTGTACCAAATGGGGTGCTGCATCATTAGTGGTAACGAATAATGATCCTGCACATTTTCAATCATTGCCAGGCTTTTTTGATGTAATGGTAGTTGATGCACCTTGCAGTGGCAGTGGTTTGTTTAGAAAAGATCCGAATGCAATGCAGGAGTGGAGCGAAGAGAGTGTTATACTCTGTAACCAGCGTCAGCAGCGAATTTTGGCAGATGCATTGCCTTGTTTAAAAGAAGGTGGGATATTAATTTATGCTACTTGTTCTTATTCAATTGAAGAAGATGAAACCATTTGTGATTGGTTGGTTGAGTCAATGGATATGAAGAGTATCAGCCTATCAATAGAACCAAGTTGGGGAATTGTTTCAACCCAATCAACCAATAGTCAAGCGGCAGGCTATCGATTTTATCCCAACCTTGTAAAAGGCGAAGGATTTTTTCTAGCCGTTTTTCAAAAGTTAGCGGTAACTGATCATAAACGCTATAAAGCCAATGCTATTCAACTGGCATCTAAAACAGAACAGCAACAAATTATTGATACGATTCCATTAATACCAGGCCTTTCTTTTTTTAATCAGTCTGGAGCAATTCGTGCAATTCCAGAAGAATGGATGACGGATATTGGCATTTTAGCCAGTCAATTATACATTAAAAAAGCAGGTATAGAACTAGCCAGTTTAAAAGGAAAAGACGTTGTGCCATCGCATGAATTGGCGTTAAGCCCTATATTATTAGCGGGTTATCCTGTTATAGAACTTCCTTTAAACGACGCTTTGCAGTATTTAAGGCGAAAAGAATTTGTATTTTCAGGGATAAATGGATGGAATTTGGTACAATTTGGCGGTTTGTCTTTGGGTTGGGCAAAAATTTTACCCAATAGGATTAATAATTATTATCCTGCTGAATGGCGTATCCTTAAAGATTAATTTTACAATAATGCCAAAAGCGTTTAGAATATTACTAGATTGTTGCGTATGAAATTTTTGAGTTCCTTTTTAGTTTGCTTAATTTCTATTACAGTGTCGGCACAAGACCGATTGGTAGTGGTGGGCAGCGGAGCTAATTATTATATCAATCGAGTAAGTACTGGAACCATACCATTAAAAAGTTTTGCCATTCAATTTGATGTTCCTGTTGCTGTATTGGCGCAATACAATGCTGTTTCTGTAAATGCTACTATTCAAAAAGGCGACCTTGTAAAAATTCCATTAACCAAAAATAATTTCGTACAAAAATCTAGGGCAGGTAAATATCAACCGGTGTATTATATTTTTAAAACTGGCGATAATTTATCTAGAATTAGTCAACGCTACAATAAAATAAATATCGATACCCTAAAAAAATGGAATAACCTCAATGAAGATTATGTACCCGAAGGGAATCCTTTAGCGATTGGATTTTTAATGAATCAAAAAGTATTGTTTACAACTGCAGCTTATCAGGCAATTGCTTATGATACTATTCCAAATCCAAACGAATTAGACGCTGCGAAATATGGTGCAAAAACACTTGTAGGAGAAATGAAGCCTGTGCCATTGCCTATTCCAGAGCCTCCTGCAGAAAAGCCAGTAATAATAAATCCTGCAATTGAATCGGCTACTACCTTAAATAAAAAGAAGCAACAAAAAAATAGTATTGAAGTCGTTTTAGAAAAGCAAATAGCTGGAGCGTATAATTACAAGCCAAAATCAACTGATGAAGGCTATTTTGCACATAGTTATTTTGCACAAGAAAAAAATAGGGCTTATCAATTTTTAACTGGAGATGCAAGTGTTTTTAAAACAATTTCTGGTGTGGTTGATAGAAAATTTTATGTGTTGGTTAATGAAGTTTTGCCAGGAACAATTTTGCGAATTACAACCTCAAATAAAAAAAGTATCTGCGCCAAAGTTTTAGGGCCATTGCCTGAAACAAAAGGGGCAGAAGGACTTTTGTTGCGCATGAATAATGCAGCAGCCTCGGCATTAGGTATTTCGGAAGATCGCTTTACTGTTAGTATTAGTTATATTGAATTTTAAATTGAACAAAAGATGAATAAATTATTTACAGCTATTTTGTTAGTGGTATTATTTTCGGCTTGTGATTCACAAGCGCAGAATGGTAGTTTAAATGTTGCTGCTTTTGAATCGGCCATCAACACTAATACATTTCAATTATTAGACGTGCGTACCGCCGGTGAATATCAGTCAGGGCATTTAAAGAATGCATTACAAGCAGACTGGAATAATCAAACACAATTTATTGATCGTATAAAATATTTAGACAAGTCTAAACCGTTGTTGGTGTATTGTGCATCGGGTATGAGAAGTGGTAACGCAGCTAAATATTTAACTGCCAATGGCTTTACAAATGTGCAAAATTTACAAGGCGGTTTAACTGCTTGGAAAATGGAAGCAAAGCCAGTAGAAGCAATGACTAACACCGCTCAATTATCAATGGAAACTTATTTGGCGTCAACAAAATCAGCGCCAGTTGTTTTAGTAGATTTTGGTGCGCAGTGGTGCCCGCCATGTAAAACGATGGAGCCAGTATTACAAAAATTACAAGCACAACCATCATTAAAGTTTTCGTTAGTAAAAGTTGATGGTGGTATGGATATAAATGTAATGCAGCAAATGAAAGTAGAGGCACTGCCTGTTTTTATCATCTACAAAAAAGGGGTAGAAGTTTGGCGCAATCAAGGTGTTGTTGATTTTGCTGAATTAAAAAAGCAATTGAGCAACTAGTCAATTACTATAGCACTTGTTGAACGGTAGCCTCTTAAAAAATCAGCAACCAACATTCTTTTCTTTCCTTCTAATTGAAGGTCAAGCAAGTGTATATAGCCATCGGTTACAGCAAATTTTAATAGTTGTTTGCCATCTGTAAAAATACTGCCAGCAGCATGTGTATGTGTGGCAATCTCTTTTTCGCTCCGATATATTTTTAAAATTTTATCGTCTAGTTTTGATAGCGCTCCAGGAAATGGCGACAATCCGCGAATGAAATTATGAATACTAGCAGCAGATTGGTTCCAGTTTATTTGGCAGTTTTCTGTAAATAATTTTGGGGCATGTTTAATATTGGCCGGGTCAATCAATTCGTTTTGGGGCCTAGGTTGTATGGTTCCTTCTGCAATTGCTTGAATGGTTTCTACTAATAAATTGGCGCCAATTTCTTTCATATGATCATGTACTTCTCCGGTGCTTTCGTTTGGGCCAATGGCAAAGCTTTTTTGAAGTAAAATATCGCCAGTATCTATGGTATGTTGTAATTTAAATGTAGTTACACCAGTTTGTGATTCTCCATTAATTACTGCCCAATGAATTGGTGCGGCGCCTCGGTACTGTGGCAATAATGATCCATGTAAATTAATGGTTCCTAATTTTGGCATGTTCCAAACGATTTCTGGCAACATTCTAAAAGCAACTACTACTTGAACATCTGCATTAAGCGCTGTTAGGGCTGTTATGAAATCGGGATTTTTTAATTTTTCGGGTTGTAGAATATGTAATGCTTTTTCAACAGCATATTTTTTTACGGCACTCTCTGTTAGTTTCATGCCACGTCCTGCAGGTTTGTCTGGTGCTGTAATTACGCCTACAATATTAAAGCCCGCTTGTACCAATGCATCTAAGGAAGCTACCGCAAAATCAGGGGTTCCCATGAATATGATGCGTAATGCTTGCATTGGTGAATTTGCAGTTGGGTTGTTCATGCGGCGAATATAATTCTTGTTATTTAAAATCGGGATATAGCAAATATTTCTGTCTGATTTTTTTAAATGCAGCAAGTTTAGGTTCCCAAGATTTACGAATATCAGCTTCGGAAACGCCTGCTTTGATTTGTTCAATTAGTTCTGCATTGCCAGCAAGTTTATTAAAAAAATAATCTACTGCTTTGCCCGATTTAGGTTTCATAAAAAAGTTTTCTTTATCAGGAAATAATTGATAAGCGTTTAATAAATATTTGATTTGAACCTTGCCATCTATTGCTTTTAAAACCATTTCTTTTGTTCCAAATAAATTCCATCCATAACATAGTTTGTCTTTTAATTTTGGATCCTTTGCACCGTCTCTGCTGGTAGGTGTAAAAGCGTATAAATTATTTGGCAAACTAGGATGTCCAAAAATAGCAAAGGGATGGTCTGTGCCACGTCCTTCACTTAAAATGGTGCCTTCAAAAAAGCAAGTAGAGCCATACCAATAAGTAGAACTCATATCAGGTAAATTAGGAGAAGGTTTAACAGGCAATTCATATTTTGATTGGTGTGTATAATTATTGCAAGGAATAATCGTAAATAAAAATGGCGTATCAACCGTTTTTTTTGCTACTTGTATTTTTGCATATTTTTCATTGGCTTGTGCTGTTAACCATTTTTCGCCTGCCAACATTTTTGCGTATTCGCCAATTGTCATGCCGTAAACAATAGGTATTGGTTGCATACCAATAAAACTTTTAAAAGCAGTATCTAACACGGGTCCATCCACAAAAAAACCATTTGGGTTAGGACGATCAAGTATCAATAAGGGTTTGTTATTTTCAAAAGCAGCTTCCATAAAGGACTGTAACGAAGAAATAAATGTATAGTAGCGAGTACCAACATCTTGTATATCAAATAAAAGAATGTCAACATCTTTTAAGTCGTCGGTAGAAGGCCTTCTTTTTTTACCGTATAATGAAATGACAGGGATGCCAGTGGCAGAGTCAATATAGTTGTCTACTTTTTCGCCAGCATCTGCTTTGCCACGAAAACCGTGTTCGGGTCCGAATGCGATGGTAATTTTAATGCCTAGTTTTATTAATGAATCTACCAAATGTGTATTACCAATAGTAGCTGTATGGTTAGCAAAAATGCCAATACGTTTGTTTTTTAACATTGGTAGGTAAGCAGCTGTATTATAGGCTCCTGGTAGTATGTTCATTTGAACTTTAGTAGGTGTTGCTTGTGGTTTACGCGTTAAAAATGAGGTAGGTTGCGCAAAACTGCTGCCAATTATCAGCACAAATACAATACAAAAAGGCCATTTTTTCATTTAAGTAGCTTTAGGCCCGAAAGTTAACTAAAATTTACTTCCTTCTTTTTGTTTTTGGATTGTACTTTTGCCGCGGAATTTGGTATTTCTTTCAATTACAAATCAAAAACATGCAACAAGTTAAAAAAGGTGATACTGTAAAAGTACATTATCATGGAAAGCTAACCGATGGTAGTACTTTCGATTCTTCTGAAGGCCGCGAACCACTTGAGTTTGAAGTAGGTGGTGGTATGGTAATTCCTGGTTTCGATGCCGGTGTTACTGGAATGACAGTTGGTGAAAAAAAGACAATTTTGATCCCAGTTACTGAAGCCTATGGTCCTAAACAGGAAGATATGGTGATGGAGTTCCCAAAAGATCGTTTTCCAGCCGATATGGTTCCTGAAGTAGGAATGCAGTTGAATATGAGCAATAATGAAGGTCAAAACTTTCCAGTAGTGATTGTGGAAGTTCGTGATGAAGTTGTTGTTTTAGACGCAAACCATCCTTTGGCTGGCGAAGATTTAACCTTTGATCTAGAGCTAGTAGCTATAGATGCAAAGAGTATGATTATTATGCCTTAATCGATTTTTCGTTTACTCGGTATATTACTGCCCAACATTTTTTGTTGGGCAGTTTTTTTATGAGCAACTATCTACACAGCAATAAATAATCTCTATTATCTTGCAAGTAAAACCAGTTTCCATTGAATACGAATCTTACGCTTATTGACCGTTTTTGTAGATACGTGCAAATAGATACGCAGAGTGATCCAACAAGTTCTGCTGTGCCCTCTACAGAAAAGCAGAAAAACTTATCAAAATTATTGGCAGATGAATTAGTAGAGATGGGTATTGTTGATGCACATTCCGATGAATTTGGTTATGTGTATGCCACCATTCCATCTAATACTATAAATAAAGTTCCAGTAGTATGTTTTTGTGCGCATGTAGATACCGCGCCAGATTGTAGTGGGTTGCATGTAAAACCTATCGTACATAGCAATTACAATGGTGCTACTATTGTTTTGCCAGATGATAATACACAAGTTTTATCGCCCGAAAAATATCCTTATTTATTAGAACATATTGGCCAAACGATTATTACAGCAAGTGGTAATACCTTGCTTGGTGGTGATGATAAAGCAGGTGTTGCCATTATCATGGAATTGGCTAAATACTTGCAGCAAAATCCTACCATAATACATGGTGATGTACGCATTGTTTTTACACCCGATGAAGAAGTTGGCAGAGGAACAGATCATTTAAACATGCAAAAATTAGGCGCTGATTTTGGTTATACATTAGATGGTGGTGCTTTGGGTAGTTTTGAAGACGAAACTTTTAGTGCTGATGCTGCTATTATTACTATTAATGGGGTGATAGCACATCCAGGAGATGGAAA
The DNA here is from genome assembly GCA_037132335.1 of Sediminibacterium sp. Taxonomy (GTDB): domain Bacteria; phylum Bacteroidota; class Bacteroidia; order Chitinophagales; family Chitinophagaceae; genus Sediminibacterium. Next base: position 31,023 of record JBAXPJ010000012.1, read on the forward strand.
AAATAAATTGGTGAATGCTATAAAAATTGCAGGTGAAGTTTTAGCAGCTTTACCCAAAGATGGATGGTCGCCAGAAACAACAGATGGCAGGCAAGGGTTTGTACATCCTGTAAGTATAGAGGGGCTTTCAGAAAAAGCAACAATTGAATTGATAGTACGTGATTTTGATACAAATAAATTGCTAGACTACGAGCAGCAACTAAAAACCATTGCGGAAAAAGTGGTGCAGCAATATCCCAAAGCAACTATGGAATTTGAAGTGAAGGAGCAGTATAGAAATATGAAAGAAGTGCTCGATCAGTTTCCGCAAGTAGAAGTAAATGCAAGGGAAGCTTACGCCCGCGTTGGTGTAGATTTTGTTAAAATTCCTATTAGGGGCGGAACTGATGGAAGCCGTTTGAGCTTTATTGGACTGCCTTGTGCCAATATCTTTACAGGCATGCAAGCCATACACAGTAAGAAAGAATGGATTGGCCTACGCGATATGGAAAAAGCCATTCAAGTATTGGTTGCGCTAGTTCAAGTATGGGAACAGAAATCTGTGCTTGAAAATTGTGCGCAGAATACTAACTTACACAAAATTTAAAACCATGAACATATTATTAGAATACTGGTGGATACTAGCGGTGCTCTTTATTATATTTAGCGGATTGGTAACAGTTAATCAAGGCACTATTGCGGTGATTACCATGTTTGGTAAATATCGCCGAATTTTACGCCCAGGGTTAAATTTCAAACTACCGCTTTTAGAACAAGTTTTTAAAACGGTGAGCATTCAAAACCGTTCTGTTGAATTAGAATTTCAGGCGGTTACACTTGATCAAGCGAATGTGTATTTTAAAAGCATGTTATTGTATTCGGTAATTAATCAAGACGAAGAATCTATAAAAAATGTAGCATTTAAATTTATTAGTGATAAAGATTTAATGCAAGCTTTGATACGTACAGTGGAAGGAAGTATTCGCGGATTTGTTGCTACAAAAAAACAAGCCGAAATTTTATTGCTTCGTAGAGAAATTGTAGAATTTGTAAAAGAACAAATTGATCAGTCATTAGAAGGATGGGGATATCATTTACAAGATTTACAAATCAATGATATTACTTTCGATCAAGTGATTATGGAAAGCATGAGTAGAGTAGTAGCTAGTAATAATTTAAAAGCTGCTGCAGAAAATGAAGGACAAGCATTATTAATAACAAAAACAAAAGCGGCTGAAGCAGAAGGGAATGCAATAAAAATTGCAGCAGAGGCAGAAAGAGAAGCAGCACGTTTGCGCGGACAAGGTGTGGCATTGTTTAGAGAAGAAGTGGCCAAGGGTATGAGTCAGGCTGCAGAACAAATGAAGCAAGCTAATTTAGATACCAATGTTATTTTATTTAGCATGTGGACAGAAGCCATTAAAAATTTTGCAGAATTAGGCAAAGGGAATATGTTGTTTTTAGACGGCAGTCCTGAAGGAATGCAAAATACCATGCACCAAATAATGGGGATGGTAAAAATGAATACCGATAAAAAATAAATTACTTATTATAAATTTTAGATCACTTTAAATTTACAATCGATGTTTGATTTGTTGCAAATAGATACCTTACAAAAAGTGGCGGCAACACTGCCCGCTCCTGAACAAATTTCTATGTGGCGTTTGTTAGAAAAAGGAGGATTTATTATGTATCCGCTTTACATATTATTAGTAGCGGCTATTTTTGTTTTTGTAGAGCGATTAATTGCTATTAGAAAAGCATCAAGAATAGACGATAATTTTATGCGGATCATTCGTGATAATATTGTTACAGGGAATGTAACTGCTGCACGAAGTTTAACAAAAAACACCAACAATCCTGTTGCGCGTATGATTGATAAAGGCGTTCAACGTATTGGCAAACCCATTGACGCTATTGAAAAAAGCATGGAGAATGTAGGTAAGCTTGAAATGTACATAATGGAAAAAAACCTATCTATTCTTTCATTGATAGCGGGCATTGCGCCAATGTTTGGGTTTTTAGGAACGATTGTTGGAATGGTACAATTATTTTACGGGATTGCTTCTACAGGAGAGTATACTTTAAATACGATTGCTGGTGGGATTTATACCAAAATGATTACTTCTGCCACTGGTTTAATTATTGGATTGATAGCTTATGTTGGACACAACTACTTAAGCACACAAATAGACAAAACAGCTAATAAAATGGAAATGGCAAGTGCAGAATTCATAGATATTTTACAAGAACCAACTCGTTAATAGCCATCGAGCTAATTGTTATTAATTATGAATATTCGTAAAAGATTAAGAACCCATCCCGAAGTGCATACAGGTGCATTGAATGATATTTTGTTCATATTATTATTGTTTTTTTTAATTGTATCTACACTAGCGAATCCGAATGTAATTAAGGTATCGAACCCTAAAGCAAAATCAGATACTAAGTCGAAACAAACGGTAGTAATTACCGTAGATAAAGAACAACAATTGTATTTAGGCGCACAGAAATTAACGATGGATGAATTAGAGCCTGCCTTAAAATTATTTTTAGCCAAAGAAACAGACAAGCCTTCTGTGGTAATAAATGGCGATAGTACTTCTCATTTAGGTACTTCTATTAAAATAATGCAGATAATTAAAAAGCTTGGAGCAACACCCGTAATGGCGGTAGATAACAATGGGGTTAAATAAATGAAGGTTTAATCTAATAGTTGTGCCTTAATCATTCTGTCTTTTCCTTGCATGTCTTTTTTTAGTTGGCAGTAATAGCCGCTACTTGCTAATAAGTCCATTGTTTCTGTGCCTAGGGATTCGTTAATTTCAAAATAAATACAGCCATTGTCACTTAAATGGGTTTTGCCAAATTTGGCAATGGCACGATAAAAAATTAGCGCGTCATTATCTGGCACAAATAAGGCTACAGAAGGTTCATAGTCTAATACATGCTGGGCCATACTTGTTTTTTCGGCCAACTTAATATATGGTGGATTACTAACAATTATATCTATCTCCGGCAAGTCATTCCAGTGTTGTTCATTTAAAAAATCCATCGATAAAAAACGAACGCTTGCACCCAAATCAATGGCATTTTTAGTAGCCACTGCAATAGCTTCTGTACTAATATCTACCGAAACAATTTCAGATGCAAGTATTTGTTTTTTTAGTGTGATAGGTATGCAACCACTGCCAGTGCCAATGTCTAAAATTCGAACCCCTAGCATTTCTGCGTTTTCTGTTACAATCCAATCTACTAGTTCTTCTGTTTCTGGTCTTGGAATTAAAACAGATTCATTCACAAAAAAGGATTGTTTTAAAAACCAAGCTTCTCCCAAAACATATTGTATTGGGCGATGTGCTAATAATTCTTCTGTCATTTTTTTTAGCAGCAGCTTATTGGAATCACTAATTGATTGGTGTTTGTTTACCAGTCGATCAATTCTATTTAGTCCAGTAAGTTTTTCTATTACCCAATTAGCCATAGTGCTTGCTTCTCTATTTTCATAGATGGTTTGCAGAGAACTTACTAGTTGCTGATAGGCTAATTCAAGAGACATGCTGCAATGTTAGCACCATTTGGTTATTTTTGTTGATTCAAATGAATAATAGTCACCAAAAATTTATGCAGCGCTGTTTAGATCTTGCCCAATTAGGTGCAGGACACGTGGCGCCAAACCCAATGGTAGGAGCTGTTTTGGTGTACCAAGATCGAATTATTGGCGAAGGGTATCATCATAAATATGGTGAAGCGCACGCAGAGCCCAATTGTTTGAATAGCGTAGCCGAAGTCGATAAACACCTTATTCCCGAATCAACTTTATATGTTTCATTAGAGCCATGTGCCCATTTTGGCAAAACGCCACCTTGTTCTAATTTAATTATTGCATACCAAATAAAAAAAATGGTCATTGGTTGTGCCGATCCCTTCGAGGCGGTAAATGGTAAAGGTATCACGCAATTAACTGCTGCGGGCATAGAAGTAATTACAGGTGTGTTAGAACAAGCGGCCATTGATTTAAATAAACGCTTCTTTGTTTTTCACCAACAACAACGTCCTTATATTATTTTAAAATGGGCCGAAACTGCCAATGAAAAAATAGCTAGTAATACAGCAGAAAGATTGCATATAAGCAATGACTATTCTAATCGTTTAGTACACCAATGGAGAGGCGAAGAAGCGGCTATTTTAGTAGGAACCAATACCGCATTAAAAGACAATCCATCCTTAACCAATAGATATGGGACAGGAAAAAATCCAATACGTTTGGTAATTGATTTATCATTACGCTTACCAATGCACTTAAATGTATTTGATGGGCAAGTGCCAACAATTGTATTTAATTGTAAAAAAAATACAACAGAAAAACATTTGCAATATGTTCAATTAAATGAATCGCTACCAACAATACCTCAAATATTAAAAACTTGTTACGACCAACAAATTCAAAGTGTTTTAGTGGAAGGCGGTGCTGCATTATTACAATCATTGATCGATTTAAATATTTGGGATGAAGCAAGGGTAATTCGAAACAATAGTTTATCTGTTGAAACAGGGTTAAATAGCCCAGTATTAAAAGGCGAAACATTCATTCAATCAAACAAGTTAGATTCAGATACTATCCATTGTTTTAAACCAATTTCAGTTAGCATATAATTGCTATCAATTGCCTATGTTGTATTTATTTGGAAGTATTTTTTTATCGAGTTATTTAACCCTTGCATTTAAGTTGTGCGAGCGGTATCAAATTTCTATTTTTCAAGCCATTGTGTACAATTATATTACCTGTGTTTTAGTAGGTAGTATTGTAAATGGCGGATTCCCTATTAATGCTACAACCCTTCATACTAAATGGTTTCAGTGGGCTTGTGTAATGGGTGTGATGTTTATTGCTACATTTAATGTGGTAGGAATTACTGCACAAAAAATGGGGGTTGCAGTGGCTTCTGTATCTAATAAATTATCATTGATTATTCCAGTAGTATTATCTGTTTATTTATACCACGAAACAGTTCAGTCTTGGAAGTTGCTAGGTGTTATTTTAGCGTTGGTAGCTGTTGCGCTAACTTGTTATCAAACTAATGATGGCTCAAAAAAAAATATTGGTAAATGGAATTATTTATTGCCTATTATTTTATTCATAGGTAGTGGCTTAATAGATGCTTTAATTAATCATGTACAGCAAACGTATGTAAATGCCGAAAACAACAACGCTTATTTGATTAGTGTATTTTTTGCCGCTGCATCAATTGGATCAATAATATTGATAGTACAAATGCTTCGCAAGAAACAGGTGTTTCAATTAAAGAATTTAATAGCGGGAATTATAATAGGTATTCCCAATTATTTTTCCATTTGGTGTTTGGTGCATTTTTTACAAGCAGGGGTTTGGCCTTCAAGTGCCAGTATTCCAGTAAACAATATGGGGATTGTTTTATTTAGTTCGGTTACCGCTTGGTTTTTGTTTAAAGAACGCTTATCTAAAATTAATTGGATGGGGATTGTTCTATCTTTAATTGCCATTTATTTAATTGCTTTTGGCGCAAATTTTTAATTATGGCAGACGCTTACTTAACAATTGAAAAAATAGCTTTTGCTGAGTTTAAAGAACGCGGAAGTAAGTTTATTGCATTTGCCTATCCTATACAAACTGTTGATGAATTTAAAGTTCATTTACAACTATTAAAAAAAGAACATCCAAAAGCAGTACACCATTGCTTTGCATATCGATTAGGCTTAGACGGAAATAATTTTAGGGTTAGTGACGACGGAGAGCCCAGTGGAACTGCTGGTAGGCCTATATTAGGCCAGATTGATAGCAAGGTTTTAACCGATACGGCTGTAATTGTAGTTCGTTATTTTGGCGGCACACTATTAGGTGTTCCCGGATTGATAAATGCTTATAAAACCGCTACTATAATGGCATTGCAATTAGTGCCTACCGTTGAAAAAGCCATTGAAATTGTGTACGAATTACAATTCGATTATACCCGACTAAATGAAGTGATGACTATTTGTAAACAGTTTGGATGTACAGTAATAGGCCAAGAGCAGCAATTGTTTTGCTTGTTAAAAATTGGCATTCCAAAAGCGCGTTTACAAGAAGTGTTGTTTAAATTAACTGATTTGCATACAGTAGATGTCAAACCCATTAAATAGTAAATCGTTTACTTACTATTAAGTCTTTATTTCCTGTAGTATATACATAAAATCCTTCTCCCGATTTAACGCCTAGTTTGCCAGCCGCAACCATATTCACTAATAATGGACAAGGGGCATATTTGTTGTTTCCAAAACCTTGTTGCAGTGTTTGAAGAATACTTAAGCAAACATCTAACCCAATAAAATCGGCTAACTGCAAAGGCCCCATAGGATGTGCCATGCCTAATTTCATAATAGTATCAATAGAACTAACGCCAGCAATCCCTTCGTATAAACTGTAGATAGCCTCATTAATCATTGGCATTAATATTTTATTGGCAATAAATCCAGGATAATCATTAACAACACAAGGAACTTTATTTAATTGTTTGGTTAAGGCAACAATTTTTTCTGTAACACTAGCATCTGTAGCATATCCATTAATAATCTCTACCAATTTCATAACAGGTACAGGGTTCATAAAATGCATGCCAATCACATGCGCGGGACGTTTGGTAACAGCGGCTATTTTGGTAATAGAAATAGAAGAAGTGTTAGTTGCTAAAATGGCACCAATAGGAGCGTGTGAATCTATTTGTTCAAATATTTTTAATTTAATATCGGCATTTTCTGTAGCGGCTTCAATCACTAAAAAAGCATTTTTCACACCTTCTGCAATACTTGAAAATGTAGAAAGGTTATTGAGTGCAGTTTCTTTTTCTGCAATAGTTAATATTGCTTTAGTTATTTGACGATCCATGTTTTTTGCAATGGTATCAATGGCTTTGTTGAGCTGCAATTCATTGGTGTCTACTAAATAAACTTTATATCCAGCCTGTAAAAAAACATGTGCAATACCATTGCCCATTGTGCCTGCGCCAATAACAGTTATTTGCTGATTGTCCATAAATGTAGTTTTGAAGAACAATAAAGATACTAGCTTATTTCTTGCTCTTAAAATCTCCTCTTTTCCAGGCCTTAATAAAATCTGCCCAAGCAGCAGGATTTAAAATGTTCATAGGAGGTGTTTGGCCATTGTAATAATATTTATTGGCCTGTTGACGCATTTGGAAGTTCACAGCTTCTCTACCATCAGAAGGTAAAGTGGCCAATAAAATACGGCGTTGAGATTCGTCGGTATTTTTTCGAGCAATCTCGTACATATCATCAGGAATACGATTATTAACAAAATCTCGCTCAAATTGCTCTTTAGAAGGTCGAGGTTTTAAAATAGTAGCGGGTAAATAAACAGTATCTGTAACTAATAATTGAATCCAAGTATATTGATTGCTAGTTAGGTTTTCAGGGATTTTTAAGGAAAAATTCTTAAACCCAATACAAGAAAAAGTTATTTTATCGCCCTTTAAAACTGCAATTGAAAATACCCCGTCTTGACTAGTAATGGTTCCACGTCCCTTGCCCTCAACAATAATGCTGGCAGAGGCAATTCCACGCAAACTATCTGCAGTCATTACTACTCCATTAAATTGAACCACCGAATCGCGGTAGGGATTGTCTTGCGCTAATACCTTGTTAGATATTAGGATGGATGCCAATAAAACAACAAATAATAGCAATTTCTTCATGCGCATCAAAAATACAAAGCGTTTGAACACAAAATTCAATGTATGTCGGCTTCTTTATTTAAACTATAGGATTTAGAACAAAGTAAGGCTGCTAGCCGTTAACTTTGCACCCAAATTTCTTTTTTAACAAAAACTTTCGTGATGACAGAAGCAGCCGTTCTACAAGCATTGAGTAATGTACAAGAGCCTGATTTAGGTAAGGATTTGGTTACATTGAATATGATTAAAGACCTTTCTATTGACGGAGACAAGGTAAGTTTTACCATCGTATTAACTACGCCAGCCTGCCCTATGAAAGACATGATGCGCACGGCAAGTGAAAACGCAATTAAGTTTTTGGTGAACAAAGAAGCAGAGATTACAGTGAATTTCACTTCCAATACCACTACCAATCGCAAAGACGACAAAGCGGTTTTAGGTGGGGTTAAAAATATAATTGCAGTAGTCAGCGGAAAAGGTGGGGTAGGAAAGAGCACCGTTTCGGCTAATTTAGCCTTAGCACTAGCAGAAGGCGGCGCCAGTGTAGGATTAATGGATGCAGACATCTACGGGCCAAGCGTGCCCATTATGTTTGGATTAAGGGGTGAGCGACCAATGATGAAGGAGCATGAAGGGAAGGGCTTAATTGTGCCAATGAAACAACATGGTATTTCTTTAATGAGTATAGGGTTTTTGGTAGATGAAAAAAATGCCGTGGTCTGGCGCGGTCCTATGGCAAGTAGTGCCATCAAACAATTTGTAACGGATGTAGACTGGGGCGAATTAGACTACTTAGTAATTGATATGCCACCCGGAACAGGCGATATTCATTTAACACTCATGCAAACAGTTCCAGTAACAGGAGTGGTAATTGTAACTACTCCACAAGACGTGGCATTGGCGGATGCTAAAAAAGGAATTGCCATGTTTGGTCAAGCACAAATCAACGTGCCAATCATTGGCTTGGTAGAGAATATGGCATATTTTACCCCAGCAGAATTGCCGAACAATAAATATTATTTGTTTGGAAAAGAAGGTGGCAAACGTTTGGCGGATGAATATGATTTGTCTTTTCTTGGTCAAATACCTTTGGTGCAATCTATTCGCGAAGGAGGTGATTCGGGTGTTCCATCAATGGCAGGAGACGATGAAATTAGTAAAAAAGCATTCCGTGATTTTACTTCGGCAACCGTTAGAAATATTGCAATGAGAAATGCCAATATACCCAAAACACAATTGATAGCAGTGACTGAATAAATAATTTAACTGCTGTAGTAGTTTAAAATTTCGGGCACTTAATTATACTAGTTGTATTCTTATTGAAAACTTGAATAATTGAGAATTCGCCAGTTCGATAATATTGGCCTCCAGTTCTATCGGTTGAGTAATTAATATCGTAAGAAAAACCAAACCTTAATTGATTTAATTCAAATCCCAAATAAGGAATGAATGAATCTTTATTCCTTAGCCATGTTCCCAAATACAACTCATACGATTTATTTGAACTGCTATTTATAGAATAACTTAAAGCAGCTCCAATGATAAGTTCTTGATAATCGGCTTGCATTTGGTACTGAAAACTTGTATGCAAAGTTGTATTTATGCCCATTGGAAAGTAGCCGCCACCATTAATATTATATCGTCTTTTAAGATAGTAGTCGGCGTTTAAGGTGCTAGTTTTAGGTTCTAGTATATGGTTGATTGAAAAGCCTAAATAAAGGTATCTGTCATTGTCGTTTGAAGCCGCATAAACCCCACCTAAATTAATATCGGAGAAATTTTTTGAAGTGTTGGCTATTTGTAATGGTTCAGATGTAGACAATAAAAATCCACTAGGTGTTAGTTGGTCTTCGAATTTAGCCAAACTACTATTGAAATTAGAACTTCCATAAGTAGTTTGAAATCCTAAGGTTAAAGAATGCTGCGCATCTTGGTCGAACCCTTTTTTGTAAGCAATGGAGGCACTTAAATAATTTTGTTTTAATAAGCCATTTCCACTTTGGTCAGACAGTGCCAAAAGCCCTAAGGCTAGTCTATTCTGCGAAGAAATTTTATTCGTTAAAATAGGAGCATCAATTGAAAATGTGGCTGTTGAAAATGCATTATTAAATGAGGCCCACTGGTTTCTGAAATTTCCTGCGAATCGAATTGAGCCATTAAAATTTCCGGTGTTTGCTGGATTGAGTGTTAATGGAGAAGAGAAAAATTGTGAAAAATTTGCATCTTGTGCATTTGCTTGAATGCAGCATAGAATGAAAATAAATAATATGGTTATCGTTTTTTGTTTCAAAATAAAAAATTATCTAAACAGTGTTATGTTGCCTTTTACTTCTTCTATTGTTCCGTCTAGCAGCGTAATTAAAATATAATAAATATAGGTTCCATTTTCAGCAATCTTACCTTTATAGTATCCATCCCATCCACTAATATATTCGTTTGGCTTTGAGTTATTAGATTCAAAAACTTTTTGCCCCCAGCGATTAAATATTTGAAATTTATTAACGGAAACCACTTCTTTTCCAGCAATCACATAAAAATAATCATTCAATCCATCTCCATTAGGTGTAAATACGGTGGGTAATGCTAAATGAGACCTATAATAAGTACTGATATTCACGTATGTGGAATCGGTACAATAAAATTTATTGATACCCCATATTTTATAGTTCCTATTAATCTTTGTATTAATGATAGTAGACAAACAATTGGTACAACTCAAACCTTCACTAGGTGTCCAAATAATATTCTTGTAGGCATCTCCTTGGTTGATGATTGTAATAGGTAGATTTTCTCCCCTATAGGCGTCATAATCAGTAGGCTGTGCAATTAATTTAAAAGGGGTATACTTTGTTAATTTACTATTATTTGATGTGTTAGTTTCAAACTGGGCTAACGATGTGTTAATGGCTACAAAAACATTTGGGGTTAGCGTCATTTTTATATAAGCAGGAACTACAACACAGCCATTACTGAAAACGGTATTTGAGTCTATAAAAATTGAACCTAATTTAATAGCAGGTACTAAATTGAAATCATTATTAAAATACTCAATTTCAATTTTTTTCTTCAAACGTTTATAGCCATTTGCTAAACAAACTTTTACAGTAACAAGTAAACTGTCGTTATTAAAACAAACAATACTAGTACTATCTAAACTAATGTCTATTGGAAAAACTTTAATGTAGGAATATGCAGAATCTGTACAATTGAAACTACTATTTGCAAGCACTTTCATTAAAACAGTATCTGTAACATTAAGTGTTGGGTTGGCACAAGTATTGCAGGAAAGCCCAATATTTGGACTCCAAATAATGGAAGATATTGGGTCTAAAGAATTATTAATTAGCAATAATGGAAGCGTTGAATTTGTAAATACAATTGTATCAGCGGGTGTGGCACTTATTCTAAATTGAAATTTTTGTTTGAATACAGTGTTGTTAGATTCAATTAATTCGTTTATTACGTTAGCCTCGTCAAAAATTAAGGTGATGGAATCTTGCTTAGGTTTACTAACGCCAACAATTTGCGTAAATACAGCACCGCATTTTCCTAAAATATCATTTGGCAATACAAAACTGTTGTTTAATTTTTGAGGGTTTACCGCACCTGGAAATTTATCGTAAAAACTAACAATAGCGCCTGCATGAAGCGTATCGTATCCTGTATTATTAATGCCAAAAACAATGCGAATACTATCTGTTTTATAACAACTTACTTGGTATACAGAAAGAGCTCCATCAGGTTTTGGATCTAATACCGTTAAAGTGTAAGTATTTGAATTTGAAACACAGCTACCATTAGAAGCAACTAGTTTTATTTTGTAAGTGCCAGGTTGTAAAAAATCATACAATAGATCCTTTGTATTTCCAGCGTTTGAAAAAGTTGCCCCTGTTTTATCTGATACAAACCATTGGTAATTGGTAGCACCATAAGAGGTGTTTTGAAAAAGTACGGGATCCTTATAGATGCCACTTTCAGATGCTATAATTCTTTTGTCTGGAGAAAATCTAGCAACAACGCCACAATCTACCAAAACGTTTCCTGTGTAAGAAGAGGTGCAATTACCTGAAGTATTGTAAGCAACCAGTTTTACAATATAAGTACCAACACTAGATACCGTATAATTAAAGCTTGGTGTGTTGGCCATCAATACACCATTTACATACCATTTATAACTGCTTGCTCCAGTTGAACTATTATTAAAACTTACTACATCGCCTATCATTGGATGTGGATTTGCATACCAATCAAATTTAGCCAAGATAGCATCAGTACAAGGAAGATTACATCGATTGCTATTAAGCAAACTCCCTCCGTTAAACAAGTTTATAAAAGCATGCATTCTATCTGATTGTCCTTGTGTAAATACAGAAGGACATGGGCTGCCATAATCCATGAAATTAGAGATATTGTCGGGCACGTCTTTTTTAAATGGTCCAGAAATAGTATCCGTATTACAAGAGTTTTCTGGACTATTACAAGGCGAAGATTTAGTGCTTCTATCTGGAGGTGTGTCACAAACTAAATCACCATCAAGTGTACAATCTGCATTAGCACAATTTTGCCCTTGAAAAGTATGAAGTAAAGATAAAAAATGCCCCATTTCATGCGCAACTAATGGGCCGCTTAAACTACTAACTACTAAGCCGCCACCAGCAGAGGCATATCCTCCATAACCAACACGTTGCCAACTTCCACACTCAAATATGGTGGGAGGTATTTCACCTTTAATTCCACTGACTAGCCAAATATTTGCATAGTATGCGGGATCCCATTGAGAAAGCGTTGCAAGCACCCCAGATTCTAAATCAACATCAATATTTTCATAATAAGAACTAATTCGATCGATGCCGTTTGTTAAAGAGCCATCAGGTGCTGTTTTGGCCAAACAAAATTGGATACCTGTATTTACGCCCAATGGATCACTTGAATAACTACCCTGATGCGCAAATGCATCATTTAACTCTTTAATACCATCAATTACCATTTGGTCTGTAACAGATTCTGGATTAGATTTTATGATATGAACAACAACTGGAATAGAAATGATTCCTGTAATGGGAGATACTGAATAAGTAGTTTTTCCATTATTATTTGTTGCGTTTGTTCTTTGACGAATAATTTCATTTGATGCATTAAACAGTCGAATTTGCTTATTCATGTTTAATTCATTAGCACTAAATGCTGCATCTTTTCTTAAGATTTGTAAGTAATTGTCTGACCCGCATCCATTAGGTTGCGCAATCGTTATATTTTGTTGAGCGAATACGCTAATAGACAAAAATAGAAATAAGTGAAATAGTACTTTTTTCTGATTCATTTCGCTTTCTATAATTGAAAAGATGGGTTAAGGTCAAACTGTTTTATTAAACCTATGCTTAAAAGTAAATATATTTTAGTTCAAACTTACATTTGGCTTTCATATGTAATTAACTTACAATGTGATAAGTACATTTGATTAACAATAGTATTAATAAGTTTGTGGGATCTTTTTAAAAGTGCATTTTTGTAGTTAAGAAACTGATTGTTGAATATAAAGTAGCATGGAAAAAATAATTATTACCCTTGATGGATATTCGGCTTGTGGCAAAAGTACTTTGGCAAGACAATTGGCAAAGGAATTAAACTATGTTTTTATAGATTCTGGTGCTATGTATCGGGCAATTGCTTTATATTTTTTACGTAATCAAATAAATAGTACCGATTCACAAGCCGTCATTAGTGCTTTAAATAATATTACACTGCAGTTTAAATTCAATAACACAACAGGTCAATCAGATATTTATTTAAATGATGAAAATGTAGAGCCATTTATTAGGGATATGCAGGTAAGTGAAAAAGTAAGTGAAGTTGCGGCACTCGAACAAGTGCGAACTTTTGCAGTAGCCCAGCAACAATTAATGGGAATAGAAAAAGGGATTGTAATGGATGGCAGAGATATAGGCACAACGGTTTTTCCTAATGCAGCATTGAAAATATTTGTTACAGCCGACCCCGCTATTCGTGCGCAAAGAAGGTACCAAGAACTTAAAGAAAAAAATCCTTCTATAACACTTAAAGAAATTCAAGCCAATTTAGAAATGCGCGATGCTGCAGATAGTAATCGTGCAGTTAGCCCACTACGTAAAGCTGCTGATGCTATTGAATTAGACAATAGTTTGTTAACAAAAGAAGCTCAATTAGCAATGGTATTAGCATGGGCTAAGAAAGCTATTGCTTGAATACATAATTAGTCATATCAAATTATGTATGACTAATTAGCTTCTCTGCTTCAGCACACATTTCGTGCTTAATAAAGTATTCAAAATATCTTTTATCCGATTCATTCCTTATACTTTGAATCAATGGTTCCTCTGCAAGTGTTAAGTGCCGATACTTTTGATTAATACTAGAAATAATATCGCTGCGTACTTTCTTTTGTAATCCTGCATTTTTATTTTTAGTACCCAATATGTAATTTATTTCTGTTACAGATGCCGATTTTTTTTGGTTGCTGTTTAAAATGAGCATCTCAATTAAATTATGCTCTGTTTCGGATAATTCAGTGATGGCATGGGTAGAAAAATGGACTAGATTATGGGCAATTGCTTTTTTTCTTTTTCGAAGTATTCGCCAAGCATAAAAAAGAATTATTATTAGCAGTAAACTAGCAATGCTTACAAGTAAACTAGTGTATGATTTTTTCCAAACTTTATAGTTCGTTAGGGTTAATGTATTTAATGGTATGTTCAAAGAATCGTATACACCATTTTCTATATTAGAAAAATAGATTTTGTTATGATAGTAATATTTTAAAAATCGTGGATCTAGCCTTTGAAGCGATTGAACCAATGATCCATTACGTTGCATTTTTACTTGATTATTTTCAAAATCAATTAGATAAATACTAGACTCAGAATTGGTTAATAAGCCTTGGTCGGTTGCAGTTGTTAAATTAGTGCCATTAATTAACCCAATTACTTCACTACTTGTAGCGCCTAATCTCTCCCAACTATTGTTAGTTAAATTGAGTTTATAACAATCATTGACTAAAGTGCTTTCAGAAGGTTTTAAAATAATGCCAGTATTGATTAATTGATGAAATGGTATGTAAATGCTTGATTCTATATTACTAAACCATATATGCGAAAAACTCGAAGGGGTGTGAATCTCCATATTTAACGGGTCTACGTCCCATACTTTATCTGTAAAGTTGAATTTTCGAAGCGTGCCATTTGATTTCCAAAAGCCATAGCCCCCTAGGTTATAAATATTATCTTTGTGTGAGAAATAAAAGGCATCAAAATTATAATTGAAATTCTCAGAATTGTCATTCCTTTTAAATACCAAATCGGTTGGGGTAATATTGGTTAATTGGTATAGCCATCCTCCACCCGAAAAAGTTAAATACAAATGATTAGGCGTTTTGATTAGCAGCTGTCCCCTTGACTTGAATTTTACATAATTGGGTGTTACAAGTCCATTGGGTACTATATAAATAGGGGGGATATATTCGGTCTTTTTTACTAAATCTTTAAAAAAATCATTGTTTTTTACTACTAATATACTGTCAGGCTCCTGACAATAAGATAGGTTAGCCCCCGTAATTGCAATAAAACAACAAAACAGCCTTAATTTCATAAAATATTTATTACCAATAATAAAATAAGAAAGTAACCTTATTTGTAAAATTCTAAGGTACAAATAAATAGGAAATGACCTATTATTTCACTTAGATATTTACCTGTTTTTCATTAAATTAATTGGTTAGAATGAAATTTGTTTAACGTTAATGCATTAACGTATTAATATACTGCCACTAAATAATGTTCTTATGCCGGGGGGTAATAAAGACTTTATTGGTGGCAGTTGTTTTTGGAGTCAAAAACAACTTAAATTATTCAGCCCCTATAGAATCATATACAATTACTTTTTGCCAAAGATGCTTACAGGTGTCAATAAATGCCAAATGCATGGGGTCAATTTGATAAGCATCTTGGTCGGCTTGGTTGGCAAAAGTAGTTAGTAATGAAAAGTGGTAACTAGCATCAATTACGCCTCTATTGGTAGATGCAGGAACGCCAATATGAAATTCAAGAATGGAACTTACAGCACTCAGTTTATTTAATCCGGCCAATAAAGCGGCACGATCTGCGGTATTAGTTGGATTTTCTAGCCAGAAATACACGTGGTGAATGAATTGGTTTTGAGATAGCATAATAATCGTTTTTAATCTATCACTCGCTCGGTAATTAAGCCAGATAGTTTGTTTTTTAATATTAATTTTTTGGTGCCAAAATGTGTCATTTCTTCTTTAATTAACCAGTGTTCTGCATCGTGGTTTACTAAATGACTTTCTTTACTTAGTCCTGATTTTCCTCTCCAAATATCTAGTTGAACAGGCTCCCAAAGTTTTGATTTTGCAGAAGCATAAGCCGCGTCTAAAATGGCATTTACAATATAGCCATCATAGAAGGTTTCTTTAGGGTCAATGCCTTTTTCTTTGGCATTAAACATATCCATAAACATATGGTTGTAGCCAAGTTCATTTAACTCATCGCCCACAGGAAAGAGCCAGCCTGTATTGCTTTCGGCTTTTTCTGCAATATAATCTCCACCAGATCCTGTTGTAAACATTTCAAATCCAGTGCGTAAAAAACTATTGATCCAGA
>JBAXPJ010000013.1:0-46463 GCA_037132335.1 Sediminibacterium sp.
AAGACCAAAGCCAATTATGGGAATACCAAGTGAAAGAATTATTTCACCGTTTAGGCGCCTAATACATTGACTTTAAAAGAATAAGCTAGATTTTTAAAAATGTAGCTACCAAAAAATCCCACTCATTTAGTGGGATTTTTTGTTCAAAGAATGCCAATGCCTGTTCCTTTAATGAAAGCCTTACTTTTGCGTTTCGCATCTAGTAATTTTAAGCCTAGTAAAAAGTGATAAAAAAATTAGATATCCTTATTGTCCGTTCCTTTATTGGGCCTTTTATTGGCGCATTTGCCATTTCATTGTTTGTACTCACCATGCAGTTTTTCTGGTTGTACATAGATGATTTAGTGGGTAAAGGACTTGATATTATAACTGTTTTAAAATTAGTAGGATTAGTTACCTTATTCTGGGTACCTACTGCATTACCACTTGCTTTATTGTTTTCGTCTATTATGACTTTTGGAAATTTGGGTGAGAGTTTTGAATTAGTAGCTATCAAAGCCGCAGGTATTCCACTCTTACGTTTTATGCGCCCTTTATTAGTCATTGCTTTTTTTATAAGTGGATTGGCTTTTTTGTTTGCCAATAATATTATTCCAGTAACGCAATTAAAACTCTCTGCGCTAAAATATAATATCATTGTTTCTAAACCTGCGCTAGATATTAAAGAAGGCGTCTTCTACGATAAAATTGATGGCTATGTGATTAAATTAGGTAGCAAAGAAAAAAATGATAGCATTATTCATAACGTAGTAATATTTGAAAAAAACGGCGGCTTACAAGACCATATGATTATGGCCGAAAGTGGTATCATGCGCATTAGTAATAACCAACAATTTTTAGAATTTATTTTAAAGAATGGCTGGCGTTACCAAGAGCGAGGTAACCGTGGCACAGGCAATACAGAGTTTATTAGGATGGGATTTAAATCTTATAAAAAAGTATTTGATTTGAAAAGTTTTCAAATGAATAAATCTGGCGACAGTTCTTTTTACGATCCAAAAATGTTAAGTGTTCGTCAGTTAAATATTGCCATTGATTCTATTAGCAAGCTTGATTCTTTTTATTTAAAGCGCGCTATTTTAGAAGTGAATCCTTATTTAAGTTTTACAAAATTTTCAGACACAGGTTGGATTGCTGTAAAAAAATCATCCATTAAAAAAATAAAAAGTTTTAGTAAAATTATACCGGATAGTTTGCGAACACTGGTGTATGATAGAGCCAATGCACAAATTGGCAGCATTACTAGTAACGTAAATATTTTAGCTATTGATTATGCTACAAGAACTACCAACCTGCGTTTACACGAAATAGAATGGCATAGAAAATTCACCCTCTCTATTGCTTGTTTGGTGTTGTTTTTAATTGGCGCACCATTAGGTTCTATTATTCGTAAAGGCGGATTAGGAACACCACTAGTTTTTGCAATCATTTTCTTTGTAGTGTTTCACTTGTTTAATACGTTCGGAGAAAAGTTTGTAAAATCAAATGCAACAAGTCCATTGTTGGGTATGTGGCTCTCTACTTTTATACTCATTCCTATAGGTATATTCTTAACGTATAAAGCCATGCGCGACTCGCAACTGTTTAACCAAGAGTACTATTATAGATCTTTTAAACAATTACAGGTTTTTATTGCTAAATTTAATAAAGAGAAAAACGAATTATAAAACTTACAATTATGCTAAATAATCATACAAGCCGCAGAAAATTTATTGCTAACAGTGGCAAAGCCGCCATTGCAACTGGTATTTCTTTAACAGCATTGCCTTCTTTGGCCAATCGCTTTAATGGATTTGCAGCCAATCCTTTTGTGCAACAACCTTTACCTTATGAAACAAAAGCACTAGAGCCAGTGATTGATACAATGACAATGGAAATTCATTATGGTAAACACGCAAAAACCTATGCTACTAATTTGGCAGATGCTTGTGCTGCTGAAAAATTCGACACCGTTAATGGAAAACTAGAAGACCTATTACACAATATTTCTAAGTACTCTCCAAAAATGCGCAATAACGGTGGCGGACATTATAACCACGAATTGTTCTGGCAGTGTATGGGCCCTGCAATTGGTGCAAAACCTGAAGGAAAATTAGCAGATGCCATTAACCAAAACTTTGGATCTTTCGATGCATTTAAAACACAGTTTACAGATGCGGGTAAAAATAGATTTGGAAGTGGATGGGCTTGGCTTGTTATAAATGCCGATAAAAAATTAGTGATTGGTTCTACACCTAATCAAGACAATCCTTTAATGGATATTAGTGAATTAAAAGGAAACCCATTATTAGGTTTAGATGTTTGGGAACATGCTTACTATTTAAAATATCAAAACAAACGTCCTGATTATATTAACAATTGGTGGAATGTTGTGAACTGGCGTTTTGTTGAAAAAAGATTTGAATCTATTTAAATTTCGAATCATGAATGTTACTGCTAAATGGGTTGATGCACTTGCTTTTGATGGCGTTTCAGACAATGGTCATACAATTAGAATAGACACTACTGTTGAAGGTGGTAGTATGGATAGTGGCATGAGTCCTAAAAAATTATTACTAGCTTCATTGTGCGGTTGTAGCGGTATTGATGTGGTGGATATTTTAAAGAAAATGAAAGTTGATTATTCTACATTTGAAGTGTTTGCAGAGGCCAATCAAACTACAACACATCCAATGGTTTTTACAAGTATTCACATGGTTTATAAAGCAGATGTTTCTACTGAAAATTTAGATAAATTTAAAAGAGCTGTTGCATTGTCTCATGAAACTTATTGTGGCATTTCTGCCATGCTTGCAAAACATTGTACCATTGATTATAGCGTTGAACAGTTTTAAACTTTTCAAATAAACTTTTTATCCTGCAAACATCTACACAAAATTTTCGCCTGCAACGATGGATCACGCTATTGAGTGTGGTGCTTTTTATTGTGAAAATTTCTGCCTATTATTTTACGCATTCACTGGCTATTTTAACAGATGCACTTGAAAGTATTGTGAATGTACTTGCCGGATTCATTGGACTCTACAGTTTATATATAGCAGCAAAGCCAAGAGATTTTGAACATCCTTATGGGCACGGCAAAGCCGAATTTGTTTCTGCGGCTATTGAAGGCGGATTGATTGTAGCGGCAGGAATAATGATTATTTATGAAACGATTTCGAACCTCATTAATCATAGCAATTTAGAAAGTTTAGACACTGGTTTAATTTTAATCGCCCTAACTGGTTTGGTAAATTATATTGCTGGTTCTGTTTGTATTAAGATGGGTAAAAAAAATAATTCCCTGGCGTTAATTGCTAGTGGCAAACATTTACATATTGATACTTATTCTACACTGGCTATTATTGTTGGATTGGGCTTAATGCTTCTTACAAAACTCTATTGGCTCGATAAAGCGATTGCTTTATTAATGGGATTTTTTATTATTTACAATGGCTATAAAATTATTAGAAGTTCCCTAGCAGGAATTATGGATGAAGCCGATATAGAATTACTCAATCGATTTATAGGTGAACTCAACAACAATCGCCAAGAAAACTGGGTTGACTTACATAATTTGCGCGTAATTAAATATGGTAGTTTGTTGCATATTGATTGTCATTTTACCGTGCCCTGGTATTTAAACGTACACCAAGCACACAATGAAATTGATGCATTAGCCGCCATAATTAAAGATAAGTTTGGTGATGCAATTGAATTATTTGTTCATACCGATGGATGCCTACCATTTAGTTGTAGCATTTGCACCAAAACCGACTGCGCTGTTAGAGAATTACCTTTGAAAAAAAGGCTAGACTGGACACTTGAAAATACCATCTCCAATAAAAAGCACCAATTGGTTTAGCCAACTAAAATATTGGCTTAGTTTACACATAACTGCTTAATTTTACCATTCATTTTTACCTAAATAGAATTCCTATGCAAATTTGGAAAGACTACCAAGAAACGCACAAACAACGTTTTTTAGAAGAACTATTAGAATTATTGCGCATACCAAGTGTGAGTGCCAAAACAGAGAATAACCAAGACATGATTGATTGTGCTGCTGCTGTAAAACAACGTTTGTTAGAAGCGGGCGCAGATACTGTTACCATATATGAAACGCCGGGCCATCCGATTGTTTATGGCGAAAAAATAATTGATCCACTAAAGCCAACTATTTTGGTGTATGGACACTACGATGTACAACCTGCCGACCCAATAGAACTTTGGAAGAGTGGACCGTTTGATCCTACCATTATTGATGGAAAAATATTTGCACGTGGCTCTTGCGACGACAAAGGACAATTTTACATGCATGTGAAAGCATTGGAAACAATGACAAAAACCAATAGCCTTCCTGCGAATGTGAAATTTATTATTGAAGGAGAAGAAGAAGTGGGCAGCCCTAATTTAGCCAATTTTGTTAAGGCCAATAAAGCACTTTTAAAAGCCGATGTTATTTTAATTAGTGATACATCTATGCTAAGCATGGAAAATCCTTCGATTGATATTGGCGTTCGTGGATTGAGTTATATTGAAGTAGAAGTTACAGGACCTAATCGCGATTTACACAGTGGTGTTTATGGTGGTGCAGTTGCCAATCCAATTACTATGTTGGCAAAAATGATAGCCGCTTGTCACGACGAAAACAACCATATTACTATTCCTGGATTCTACGATGATATTATTGAATCTACTACAGAAGAAAGGGCTAAAATGGCCAAAGCACCTTTCGATGAAACCGAATACAAAGCAGACCTTGGCGTAAGTAGTTTATGGGGCGAAAAAGGCTATACGACCAATGAACGCACGGGTATTAGACCAACGCTAGAAGTGAATGGTATTTGGGGTGGCTATCAAGGAGAAGGTGCTAAAACAGTTTTGCCAAGTAAGGCATTTGCAAAAATTTCTTGCAGACTAGTACCCAATCAATCTTCCGTAAAAATCACTGAAAAAATATTGAACTATTTTAAAACAATGGCTCCTGCTGGCGTAACAGTGAAAGCATCTGAACACCATGGTGGAGAACCTTATATTACACCAATTGATTCCGATGCTTATCAAGCTGCTTCGAAAGCCATTACTACTACTTTTGGAAAAGAGCCTATTCCAGTGCGTGGTGGTGGAAGCATTCCTATTTGTGCTTTGTTTGAAAAAGAATTAGGATTAAAAATTGTGTTTATGGGATTTGGTTTAGACAGCGATAACCTTCATAGCCCAAATGAAAAGTTTGATATTTTTAATTTTTACAAAGGGATAGAAACCATTCCGTATTTCCACCAGTATTATGCTGAAGGAAAAAAGTAATCATTTAATTATTGCATTTTGGATCCTAAAGAAAAATTACGCATCGATAAATATTTGTGGGCCATCCGTTTGTTTAAAACCCGCAGCCAGGCTGGCGATGCTTGCGACAAAGGCAAGGTAAAATGTTTGGGCAATAATTTAAAAGCCTCCAAAACAGTTAATCTTGGCGATGTGTATGAAGTGAAAACAGAAGCCAGAAAATGGGTGATAAAAGTAACCGGATTATTAGAAAAAAGACCCGGTTATCCCGAAGCAATTTTAAATTACGAAGACATTACTCCGCCCGAAGATTTAGATGTGGTTAAATTTACTGCACCATCTTTTCAAACCGGAAAAAGGTTGAGTAAAACAGGAAGGCCTACTAAAAGAGACCGTAGAGATATTGAAGGATTTATGAGTTAATCTATTTGTCAATTTTCGAGGAACTTTATTTGAATGAATTTTAATATAATTTATGCTGCATATAGACATCATTACGGTCGTTCCAGAATTATTAGACAGCCCTTTTGGCCATAGCATCATGAAACGTGCACAGGAGAAGGGTTTGCTAACCGTTGTGTGTCATAACCTGCGCAAATGGGCCATCAACAAACACATGCAAGTAGACGACTACCAATTTGGTGGAGGTGCTGGTATGGTAATGATGCCCGAACCTTTGGCCAATGCCATTGAAGAATTACAATCCAGCAGAAAATACGACGCTATTATTTACATGACCCCAGACGGGCCAAGGTTTAACCAACAAACCGCCAATCAATTATCGTTGTCGGAAAATTTGCTCATTATTTGCGGACACTACAAGGGTATCGACGAGCGCATTCGTCAACAATACATTACCCAAGAAATATCTATTGGAGATTATGTATTAAGCGGAGGTGAATTAGCAGCCGCTGTTGTGGTTGATGCAATTGGTAGATTAATACCAGGCGTTTTAAACGACGAAACTTCTGCGCTTTTCGACTCATTTCAAGACAATCTACTGGCGCCGCCTGTGTATACGCGTCCTGCCGATTTCAGGGGCAGCAAAGTGCCTGAAATTCTCACGCAGGGTGATCCAAAATTGGTGGCTGAATGGCGTTACGAACAATCCATTCAACGCACCAAAGAAAGAAGGCCCGATTTAATGAAAGACTAATTGCTTCCATTCATTTTTTCTTTCACCCCAATAATTGGCAATTGCTTTTTATTAATCAGTTGGTTAAAAGCAACCACTTCATTATCCATAATTTTTTTCAGTTTTGCTAATTGAATATCTGCTTGGCCACCCAAGTCGGCTAGTGTTTCGCGCGCTTGTTTACTTGGTGGATTTTGACCGCTAGCTGCTACGCCATAAAGCCCTGCCAGCTTATCGTTCAAGCGAATAGGAAAATTCAATACGTCTTGAAAACTTTTTGATTTTGTTTGATATAACGCTTCTTCAATAGTAGTTAGTTGTTTGGTAATACTGTCTGCCAATTGTTTGAGGTCTTTCATACCCACCGTATCTTGTTTTGCAATAAAGTCTGTGATTTGCAATTTAACAGAACGAATTTTTTTAACCCCTTTTTGAACGTCTCCAAACTTATTGCTGATGTCTAATAAAAATGCCACTTGTGCATCGTAATCGGCTTCAGTCATAGCATAATTTGGATTGGCTTTTATGGTAAAGGAAATAGTAGCCGAATCTTTTTCGAATTTAAATGTAGCAGTGTATTTTCCTGGTGCTGCTTTAACGGTTCCTACGCCGCCGTTCCATAAAATCATTCCCTCTGATTTTTCGCCTGAAGGATAATTCATGTCCCAAACAAATTGATTTAATCCATCGCTAAATTCAAGTTTATCTGCTGGATCTTTTGCTTTTTTACCAAAGGTTTTAATCAATTTATTTTGCTTGTCATAAATACTAACAGACACTGCCGACGAATCTGTTGCGCCTTTTAAATAGTAGCTAAAAATCACGCCACTTAATGGATTTTCGCCAATGTTTTGCAAGCCAATTATACTACCTCTTTGTCTTCTTCCACCACCTTCAGTTCTGTAGGCATCGTTAACTGAAAACACGTGTAATTTTTCATTAAAATTTGTTTCAGATTTTTGTTGCAATATGCTCAAATCGTCTAATACCCAAAACGCACGACCTTGTGTGGCAACAATTAAATCATTTTCTTTAATGGTCATATCTGTAATAGGCACCATTGGCATATTCAACTGAAATTTATTCCAGTTAGCACCATAATCATAACTAATATACATGCCGTATTCTGTGCCCGCATAAAGCAATCCAGGACGTTTGTGATCGGCACGAAGGGCTCTACTGAAATGCATTTTGTCAATGCCATTGGTAATGATTTGCCAAGTTTTTCCGTAGTCTTCTGTTTTAAAAATATAGGGTGTAAAATCGTCTAATTTATATTTAGTACCTACCACATAGGCGGTGCCTTTTTTAAACGGATCTGTTTCAATACAATTCCACATCATCCATTTTCCTGCGGCCGTGGGTGTTACGTTTTCCCAATTTTTTCCAGCATCCTTACTCATATTTAATAAGCCATCATCTGAACCTACCCATAATAAATCTTTTTCTAGTGCAGATTCTGTTCCAGTAAAAATGGTGCAATAATATTCTACAGAGGTATTGTCTTTTGTTATAGGACCGCCACTTGATACTTGTTTTGATTTATCATTAGTAGTTAAATCGGGGCTAATTGTTTCCCAACTTTGTCCTTGGTTTTCTGTAACAAATAAATGGTTGCCGCCTGCATACAATCGCTTAGGATTATGGGGCGAAAAAAAGAAAGGAAAATTCCATTGAAAACGATATTTCAACACATCGGCACCAGCACCCATTGGATTATCGGGCCAAACATTGATGGCTCTATTTTCGCCAGTTTTATGGTCTAACCTCGATAAATATCCGCCATAATTTCCACCGTATACCACATCAGGATTTAATGGATCAGCTATTACATACCCACTCTCGGCACCTGCTGTAGTTTCCCAGTCTTTATCGGTAATGCCCGCACCTGTTGTTCGACTTTTAATACGAATAGTTGAGTTGTCTTGTTGTGCACCTAAAATATGATATGGAAAAGCATTATCGGTTGTTACACGATAAATTTGAGCGGTAGGTTGGTTAGATAAACTGCTCCAATTATTGGCGCCGTCATAACTAATTTGTGCGCCGCCATCATCGGCTACAATCATTCTATTGCCATCTTCAGGATCTATCCAAAGATCGTGGTGGTCTCCATGTGGTGTGCTTACACTTGCAAAAGTTTTTCCACCATCGCGGCTTCGCATAAATTCAACATTCGGGCAATACACTAAATTCTCATTTTTGGGATCTACATATACCTTCGAATAATACCAAGCTCTTTGGCGAATATCATTGTCGCCACAACTAAGTGTCCAAGTTTCGCCTGCATCATTACTAACAAACAAACCACCCGCCGCATTTTCTACCAATGCAAAAACTTTATCTGTGTTAGATGGCGCAACAGCCATCCCTACGATTCCCCAAACGCCTTTTGGTAAACCTTTATTAGCGGTAATGTTTTTCCAGGTTTCGCCACCATCAATTGATTTGTACATGCCAGATCCTTCTCCACCACTTTCCATACTATACGGAGTGCGAATCACGCGCCACATACCCGCATAAAAAACACTCGGATTTCCTGGCTCCATAATTAAATCAGAACAACCTGTTTGCACATTTGCATACAAAGTTTTTTTCCAAGTTTTTCCGCCATCGGTTGTTTTAAAAACGCCACGCTCTTCATTCGGCCCAAACAAATGACCCATCACACCCACCCAAACAGTATTTGGATCTTTAGGATGAATAATAATTCGGGTAATATGTCGGCCTTCTTTTAATCCTAAATTTTTCCATGTACGTCCACCATCGTCTGAACGCCAGATGCCACCAAGCCCCTCTGCAACATTACCACGCATGGTACTCTCGCCTTCTCCCACATATATTACAGACTCATCACTCGGCGCAACAGCCACTGAGCCGATTGTTCCACCAAAATATTTATCAGATATATTTTTCCAATTACTACCACCATCGGTTGTTTTCCATACACCACCGCCTGTACTCCCAAAATAAAAATTCATTTTGTTTTTATAGCTTCCAGTAACGGCACCTGATCTCCCACCTCTATAAGGCCCAATGGAACGATATTTTATTTTTGAAAAAAGTATTGAATCGGCTGTTGATGCTGTAGCAACAATACTGGTAGTTAATTTACTTGCTTTCTTTTGTGCAAATCCGCTAAAAAAGAAAATACCAATGGCAAGAACTAGAAAATTTATTTTTTTCATTTGATTAGAATTGGACGTTTAAATTACGAACCAATTGGCGCTTAAAAAAAAGAAATTATAAACGGCTTAACATTATAATTAATACCTTCAAATGAAGTACCTAAAACGCATGAATCAGCAAACCTTTAGCATCAGTGGAAATTTGGTAGATATTTGGCAAAAAAAAATCTATCCAGCAACAATAGAAGTGGTTAATGGAAAGATTCATTCCATTCTACCTAGTACTGAAACCATTACAGGGAAATATATTTTACCAGGCTTTATTGATAGCCATGTACATATAGAAAGCAGTATGCTAATTCCTAGTGAATTTGCACGTTTAGCGGTGGTTCATGGAACCGTTTCTACAGTGAGTGATCCGCATGAAATTGCCAATGTATGTGGCCTTGCCGGAGTTGAGTTTATGATTAACAATGGCAAAAAAGTGCCCTTTAAATTTAATTTTGGCGCACCTAGCTGCGTGCCTGCTACTATTTTTGAAACTGCAGGTGCTGCTTTAAATAGTGATGACGTAAAAGAATTACTTGAAAAACCCGAGATAAAATACTTGAGTGAAATGATGAATTTCCCTGGCGTATTACACCAAGATGTTGAAGTGATGAAAAAGATTGAAGCCGCACATGCCCTTGGCAAACCTGTTGATGGACATGCACCCGGACTAATGGGCGAACTTGCAAAAAAATATATTGACGCTGGTATTTCTACCGACCATGAATGTTTTACTGCAGCTGAAGCCCTTGATAAACTTGGGTTTGGCATGAAAATTATTATTCGTGAAGGTAGCGCTGCAAAAAACTTCGAAGCCTTAATTGAATTACTAAACGATCATCCTAACCAAATACTTTTTTGTAGCGACGACAAGCATCCAGATAGTTTAGAAGCAGGTCATATCAATCAATTGTGTGCACGTGCTATTGCAAAAGGGATTGACCTTTTTAAGGTATTGCAAGCCGCTTGTGTAAATCCTGTAGTACATTATAAATTAGATGTAGGACTGTTGCGCCATGGTGATGCAGCAGATTTTATTGTAACAGACTCATTAACCGATTTTATTATTAAACAAACTTATATTGATGGAATTTTGGTGGCAGAAAATGGCCAAAGTTTTATTGAATCTGTAAAAGAAAATCCTATCAACCAATTTGTTTGCAACGAAATTGAAACAAGCAGTTTAATATTATTAGCAAAAAACTATCCTAGCCAAGACCAAAAAATTCCGGTGATTGAAGCACTAGATGGTCAATTAATTACCAATAAACTTTGGTTAAAAGGCAAAGAAATTAATGAAGCACTTGAAAGCGATACTGAAAATGATATTTTAAAAATGGTGGTAGTAAATCGTTACCATACTGCACCTATTGCAAAATGTTTTATTAAAAATTTTGGCTTCAAAAAAGGCGCAATTGCCTCTTCCGTTGCACACGATAGTCATAATATTGTTGCCATTGGAACTAGCGACGAAAGTTTGTGCAAAGCCATTAATTTAGTCATTAAAGAAAGCGGTGGTGTTAGTTGTGTAGATCGAGAAAAATCATTGGTACTTGGCTTACCTGTTGCAGGACTAATGAGTGCCGATGACGGCTATGCAATTGCTAAATCTTATACCGAAATTGATGCGATGGCAAAAAGCCTAGGAAGTAATCTGCAAGCGCCTTTCATGACACTAAGCTTTATGGCATTACTAGTAATACCGCATTTAAAATTAAGTGATAAAGGATTGTTTGATGGCGATCAGTTTTCGTTTCTTTAGGCCTCTTGTCCTATCCAAACAGCACCGCCAATACTACTACGCTTAGCACCTGTAACACTATGTAACACCGTGTTCTCTTCGCGCCATCTTAGCACTGCCAATAAACCCATTACTAAGGCTTCTTTATAGTCAATTAATTGCGTATCGGGCACCACCACTTCTATTTGATAGGGTTGTAATGCTTTTGCAATGCTACTCACCAAAAACTGGTTGTGCGCACCTCCGCCAGTTACCAATAGTTTAGCATTTGCAAGCGGATTTCGTGCATGCAAATTATTTACAGCATAACCTATTTGCATAGCAATATGTGCTGCATAAGTATGCAATGCATCGGGTATTGATAATTTGTGCGATTTTACGATTGGATACACTAGTTCTGTTCCAAAATTATTTGCTAATGATTTGGGATAAGGTTGCTTATAATAATCCAATGCATTTAATTCGGTTAATAGTGCGGTATTTAATTGACCACTTGCAGCAATACTCCCTCCATCGTCATAGGCTTTGTCTACTTCGTTGCATAACATATTTAGCACCCTGTTCGCTGCACAAATATCGTAGGCAATAAGTCCTGATAATTTATTGGCAGAGATATTTGCTATGCCGCCAATATTTAATAAATACGCGTAGTCCTTTAATAATAATTTTTCGCCTACTGGTACAATTGGGGCGCCTTGTCCGCCAAGTGCAATATCCATCATACGTAAATCGCTAACGGTATTAATTCCTGTAACAGCTGCAATAGTAGCGCCGTTTCCTAACTGGCCTGTAAAGCCCAATTGAGGTGCATGAAAACTGGTATGCCCGTGCGAACCTATTAGCTGAACCTGGTGTTCTAATTTATTTTCAGCTATAAATTGGTTGACCAGATCTCCTGTGTATTTTCCGTATTGGGCATCTAATAATAAATAGTCTTTAGCCAATAAATTGGTAGCATTGGTTAATCGTTCAATCCACTCTTTTGAATAAGGATAGCAGGCTATTGCTTTTATAGAATAACTCCATTCTCCTCCGCTCTCTACATACTCGGCAAACACAAGGTCTAGGCCGTCTAAACTACTCCCACTCATCAGTCCTATTGCTTTGTAAAACATAAATTTCCTATTACAGTGGTTTGATTTTAGATTTGAAGTTCCAAATCTACCAAAATCTACTTGCAATTACCCGAAAAGCCATGATAGTAAATTTAAGTAAACACCATAGCCTAGTTAGTAACTGGGTGGCAGAATTAAGAGACATTAATGTGCAGGGCGATCGTATGCGTTTTAGGAGAAACTTGGAACGTATAGGTGAAGTTGCCGCTTATGAAATTAGTAAAGAACTTCCTTGGCATAAGGTTGAAACACCTACCCCATTGGGCATTCACGAATCAAAGGCCTTGTTGGAGCAACCCGTTTTGGCAACTATTTTAAGGGCGGGCATTCCATTGCACCATGGTATGATGAATTATTTCGACAAAGCAGACCATGCTTTTATTTCGGCTTATAGAAAACACCACCACGACGGTAGTTTTGAAATTAGCCTCGAATATATTAGCAGCCCGTCTTTAGAAGATAGAATTGTAATTATAAGTGACCCAATGCTAGCCACAGGTGCTTCTTTGGTTAAAACCATTCAAGAAATTAAAAGAGAAGGTAATCCTAAAGCCATTCATATTGTTGCAGCCATTGCTTGTACTGTTGGTATTGAATTTGTACAACGTGAAGCTGGAGATGCTATAAAAATTTGGTGTGGCGATATTGACGATGAATTAACCGCAAAAGGATATATTGTTCCAGGATTGGGCGATGCCGGCGACCTAGCATTTGGCTGTAAAATGCAATCATAACAAGCTAAAGGAATCGTTAATGCCTTATTAATTTTCATATAATAAACAGGTAGTTAACGTCTTTCGCTTACATTCGATACACTGATGGGGAAATTAAAATTCATAGGACTGATAATTTGTGTGTGCTTGCTGAACAAGGTGTCGGCACAGGATCCTCATTTTTCGCAATTCTTTTCTTCCCCACTTACATTAAATCCTGCTTTCACTGGTAAGTTTTTTGGCTCTTATAGGGTTTCAGGAAATTATCGCAACCAATGGCCGACCATTAATAATGCGTTTACTACTGCTACTACCTCTCTTGATTTTCATATGCTTCAAAAACATATTGCAGATAATGACACTTGGGGTGCCGGTTTTGTAGGGTACAATGACAATAGTGCCAACGGAGCTGTAAAATTCAATTATGCTTCTTTTTCAACTGCTTACCACAAAGGTTTAGATGAAGATGGATTACAACAGATTGGTGTGGGTTTTCAAGTGACTTATGCCAATATGCTAATTAATACAACAAGCCTAAAATTCGAAGACCAATTAACAAGTGCGGGATTTACTGGCGTAAGTTCTGAAGTATTTAACAATACTAGTTTGCAAACAAATTATATTGACTTAAATGCAGGTGTATTATATAATGGCAGCACTTCGGAACGCAATAATTTTTATTTTGGATTAAGTCTCTATCATATTAATCGGCCCAAGCAATCTTTTACAGGTGCTAATTTTAATTTAAATCCAAGAGCCACTATAAATGCAGGTGCTTATTTTCCTGTAGGATTTGCTACCACATTACATGTTAGTGGTATTCAAATGTACCAAGGTGGTGCGTCTGAAACTGTTTTGGGTGGGGCCTTTCAGTTTGCAGCAGACCCCGAAGCACCAAAACCAACTAGTTTTTTTGCTGGCGCTTGGATGAGGCTTAACGATGCCATCATTCCTTACCTTGGTTTAGAATTTGACGACTTTAGACTTGGTGCTACTTACGACTATAATATCTCGTCGTTAAAAACTGCCTCACTTAGTAGAGGAGGTATTGAAGTGTCTTTAATTTATACCCGCAGACCTTCTAATGATCGGCCAGTTAATTGTCCTAAATTTTAATATTTTATTTTGGCCGGTTTACTAAAAATCGTTGCCAATTATTTTGGTTGGCAATGACATCGTTATGTGCTTTATCACTATAAATAAACAAGTATCGTTGATGCATTAATGTATTTGCATCGACGTCCTTTTCATTAATTGATACCGGTTTTAAATGTAAGGAATCTTGCATATAATGTTTAATGAATTGTGTGGTTTGAAAAGTGCCACCATCTTTTGTATAAATAGCTACAAACCGATGTTTTTTTGATGCTGCTAGCCAAGCAAAATAGGCTTCATTGCCACCATACAAGGCATCAAACATTAGCAATTCTTTTACGGGATAATATTGAATGATTTTACTTATCACTCTATACGCACCACTATGCCCAGCAAGCGTAATAGGATATTTATTTACGAGTTTGCTTTGCTTGTTTGAAATGATATTGTTGAGTGCAAGTTGTGCTAATAATTCTTGTACAAAATGTTCAAACACTCCAGGATTTTCCATTTTCCCGCCATAACTATCTGGTGCATTTTTGGGCCCTTCCGGAAAAATTAAAATAGCATTCCTACCTGTTGCTTCAAATTGATCAATCAGTTTATATTCTTTAGCAGCAGTATCAATATTATTATTCCAACCATGAAACCAAACGACCAATTCAAACGGCTTGTTTTTTGAAAACCCTGTTGGCACATATACAAGCACACTGCTATCATTGTAGTGATTAGTAAAATCAAATAGTTGTTTATTGTATATATGTCCATTCATTCTGGCCGTATCCGGAAACGGACTATACGCTGAATGGTATCGTATTAGGCTTGCTTGCTGTGCATTTGCAAAAGAACATAGCAACAAGAATAGGTATAAAAAGAGGCTATTTTTCATATTGAAGTATTGAATAAATTAGTCATTAAATCTAAGTATTAGTTTGATAATACCCCATTTTACCCCACTAAATTGGAATCAATTACCTTTGCAATACTAAAACTCCCCGTTTGTTAAAAGAAATGATCATAGCTGTGCGGGCTTATTTTGAAGCCCACCGGTTTATAAAAAAACACAAACTCTGGAAATGGATTTTCATTCCAGGTATTTTGTATGCGCTATTATTTGTAATTGGCATGCATTATTTTAGTGAAACTTCTAGCAATTTTATTGAGTGGTTGAGTTTAAAAACAGGCTTAAAAACATGGCTCGATAAAATCAATTCTAGTTTTTTAGGCTTCTTATTTACAATTGGCAGTTTACTGCTTTGGTTAATTTTATTATTGTTTTATTTCTCATTATTTAAATACCTTTTTTTAATTGTAGGATCCCCGCTTTTTGCTTACTTAAGCGAAAAAACAGAAGCCATTATTGAAGGAAAAGATTTGCCATTTAATACTGCTCAATTTTTTAAAGATATTATTCGAGGCATTAAACTTTCTGCCCGAAATAGTTTGTGGCAAACAGTGTATACCATTTCTATTTTGGTATTGAGTTTGATTCCAATTTTAGGCTGGTTAACACCAGCAATAGCTGTTATAATTGAATGTTATTATTATGGTTTTTCTATGCTTGATTATAGTATGGAACGCCATAAAAAATCACCTACCGAAAGCATCTACTATATTAGCAGTCATAAAGGATTAGCCATTGGTAATGGACTGGTATTTTATAGCATGCATTTATTGCCCATTGTTGGTTGGATTCTTGCACCGGCATATGCTGTTGTAGCTGCTACACTTAGCATGTATCCTTTAAAGCAAATTGAAAAATAATTTATGGCTATTGGTAAAGTATATTTAATTCCTACCGTACTTTTTGAAGAACGTTTAGAAACAATTCCAGCATATATTTTAGATGCCGTTAAAGACTGTCAGGGATTTTTTGTGGAAAACGAAAAAACAACCCGTCGTTTTTTTAAGAAAATTTGGAAGGAAATGGTAATTGACGATTACCAATGGTTTGCTATTCACAAAGCAGAGCCTGCAGTGAAAGCCCAATTTATTCAACTATTAAAATCTGGTAAAAATATTGGTATTGTAAGTGAAGCAGGATGTCCGGGTGTGGCAGATCCTGGCCAGCATTTAATTGCCGCAGCACAACAAGCCAATATACCCATCAAACCCTTGGTAGGACCAAGTTCTATTTTATTAGCATTAATGGCTAGTGGCATGAATGGTCAATGCTTTCAGTTTCATGGATACCTACCTATCGATTCCCTAGAAAGAAAAAATAAAATCAAAGAATTAGAAGCCGATTCTCAAAAAAGAAATTGCACACAAATATTTATTGAAACACCTTACCGCAATAATTCTTTAATAAAAGACATTTTAACTACCTGCAACGAATCAACTCAGTTTTGTATGGCAGTAGACATTACTGCAACAACAGAATCCATTCTTACAAAATCCATTAAGGTTTGGAAAAACCAAACGCCTGATATACACAAGCGCTTGGCTATATTTTTATTACACGCCGAATAGTTTGATTATTCGCAAACAATTACAATCCGTATTGATCAATTAAATAAATCAATCCTGCCATATTTACGGCACCTAATAATAGTTCTCTTTTGTGTACATTTTCAAACACATCAGATCTAGCATGGTGAAAATCAAAATAGCGTTGTGCATCAGGAATTAAACCAGCAAGTGGTGTTCCAAAGGTTTGTTTCAACGGACCTATATCGGCTCCGCCACCACCATCAATTAGTTTGTCAATGCCATAAGGTTTTAATAAGGGTAACCAAGATTGTACTTGTAATAATTGCGCTTTGGTATTCATTGAAAAACCAAATCCTCTTGGCGTAAATCCACCCTCATCACTTTCTAAAGCAAACACGTGTTTTTCATGATTCAATTTTGCTTGTTCTGCATATTTTAAACCACCGCGTAATCCATTTTCTTCGTTAGCAAAAAGTACAAATCGAATGGTATGACGGGGTTGGTATCCTATTGCTTTCATGGCACGCATTACTTCAATCGTATGCACAACACCTGCGCCATCATCATGTGCTCCTTCATTTACATCCCAACTATCTAAATGCCCACCAATGGTAATAATTTGATCGGCTAAATCTGTTCCTTTTAATTCGCCAATTACATTGTGACCAATTGTATCTGGCAACATCTGTCCATTGGTACGTAATGATACTTTATAACCTGCTTTTAAACTCCATAAATAATCTGCATCTCTAGGTCCTACCGCTACTGCTGGAATTTTAGGAAAACTATCCACATAAGCCATTCCCCCTGTATGTGGATCATTAGCAGTAGACTCAGTTAGTGAACGAACCATTACCGCAACTGCTCCATATTTTGCTGCACGACTTGGTCCTGTAACACGATAGGTACCTACCTGACCATAAGAAACAAAGGGTTCAATATTTGTAGGATTGAATCCAAAATTATAATACACGATTTTGCCCTTTACTTCATCCTTTCTTTTTTCTAACTCGTCGAAACTAGCCACCATCAAAACTTCTGCTGTAATAGTTTTGCCGTTACTGCCAAGTGAATTGCCCAGTGCTAATACATCTAAAACATGATTTGTTTTTTTATGATCTAATTCGGTAATACTTGCTTGGTCTTTACCCCCGCGAACCCAGTGTGGCAACATGCATTCTTGCAAATAAACCTTGTCTGCCCCTTGTTGTTCTAAAGTGATTCTACCCCATTGAACTGCTTTTGCAAACTGTGGAGATCCCGCTAAACGGCCACCTACTTGTTTGGTTAACTGATAAAGCAAATCGTAGGCTTTTCCATTTCTAAGAATTTCATCCGACAAACGCTTGATCATTACTGAATCTTTTGTTTGTGCACTTGCCAAAAGGGGTAATAATGCTAAAAGGGTAATTAGTTTTTTCATCTATTGGGAGTTTTTGATAATTTGGAAAAAAACGTTAAAGGCTTTCGTTTAATGTATAACAAGGGCTAAAGTTAACCAATTGTTGTGTTTGAACAAGTATGGATAAACGGCGTTATAGGTATGGATAATTAATTGTTACTTGCAGACTATTCAGAAATTACTATTCTGAATACCCTGAACTAAACTACAACGGTATGCGCATAGGAATAGTTTGCTATCCAACTTTTGGTGGAAGTGGCGTTTTAGCTACAGAATTGGGCAAAGCACTGGCCGACGAAGGCCATGAAGTGCATTTTATTACTTATCAACAACCCGTTCGACTCAACGTATTCAATGCCAATATTTTTTATCACGAAGTAAGTGTACCTACTTATCCTTTGTTCGATTACCCTCCATACGAAGTAGCATTAGCTAGTACCATGGTGGATGTAATTATGAACCATGATTTAGATTTGTTACATGTGCACTATGCCATACCACATGCATCGGCAGCGTATATGGCTAAGCAAATTGTAAAGCAAAAAAATGGCAGAAATATTCCAGTCATTACCACTTTGCACGGAACCGATATAACATTGGTTGGTAAAGACAAAACATACGAACCCGTAGTTACTTTTTCTATCAATGAAAGCGATGCAATTACTGCGGTATCGCAAAATTTAAAAGACGAAACTTATCGTTCTTTTGCAATCACAAAAGAGATTGATGTGATTTACAATTTTGTAGATGTCAATCGTTTTAATAAAAAACCTATTGATGCATTTAGAAAAGTAATTGCTCCTAATGGCGAAAAAATAATTATTCATGCGTCGAACTTTAGAAAAGTAAAACGTATTGACGATGTGGTAAAAATATTTTCTGCTATTCGCAAAGAAATGCCGGCTAAATTATTAATGGTGGGCGACGGACCTGAAAGGCATGCAGCAGAAGACCTTGCGCGAGAATTGGGTATTGAAGATGATATTCGTTTTTTAGGAAAGCAAGAACAGATGGAAGATATTTTAGCGGTAAGCGATGTGTTTTTATTGCCGTCTGAATATGAAAGTTTTGGGCTCGCAGCACTTGAAGCAATGGCTGCACGCACCGTTGTTATTAGCACCAATGCTGGTGGACTTGCCGAAATAAATATTCAAGGAATTACTGGATTTATGTCTAATGTTGGAGACGTAGCATCTATGTGTACCAATGCCATCAAATTATTAAAAAATGAAACTGCTTTATTAAAAATGAAAGAAGCTGCTTATGAGCAAGCTTGTTTGTTTGATATTAGTAAAATCATTCCGGTGTATGAGAAATTGTATAGTCGGTTTTGCAGAATGCAGCTGAATTAAGCACTTCATTAATACTTTGTAAAATAGTTGCGCACATTTGTTTTAACTCTTCTGCTTCAATAATTAAAGGAGGCGCAATACGCAAGCGATCTGCTGCAAATAAAAACCAATCGGTAATCAATCCATTTTGAACACACTGGTGCACGATTGCCTGATTTAATTCGGCTGTTGCAAACTGAATAGACATCCATAATCCAGCCGATCTTTTAGCAATAATTGCGGGGTGAACAACCAACTCATTTAATATTTTTTCTTTTGCAAAAACGGTATCAATGTATTTGCCGTCTAATAAAACTTCTAATGCCGCTTTACCTGCCGCACAAGAAACTGGATGCCCACCAAATGTAGTGATATGGCCTAGTACAGGATTATGCGTGAGCGTGTTCATTAAAGCATAATCTGCAATAAAAGCACCAAGTGGCATTCCGCCACCCAAGGCTTTTCCTAACAATAAAATATCTGGCACAATACCATATTGTTCAAATGCCCATAAGGTACCGGTTCTGCCAAAGCCTGCTTGTATTTCGTCTAAAATTAATAGTGCCCCTTTTTCTTTACATTTTTTATGGAGTGCTTGTAACCAATCTGTATTTGGTTTAATGATACCAGACTCTGCTTGTACAGTTTCAATTATTATACAAGCTGTTTGATCATCAATAGCATCAATTGCGTCTTGCCCATTAAAATTTACATGTGCAATACTTGGCAGTAAAGGCCTAAAAGCATTGCGCCAATATTCATCTCCCATTACACTTAATGCACCTTGTGTACTACCATGGTATCCATGATTACAAGCTATTATTTTATACTTTCCTGTAACTCTTTTGGCCAATTTCATAGCACCTTCAGTAGCTTCTGCGCCACTATTGGTAAAGTACACACAGTTTAAACTTTGGGGCAATTGCTCGGTAAGCATTTTGGCATAAGACACCTGTGGGGCTTCAATATATTCTCCATAAACAATCAAGTGCATATAATCTGCCGCTTGGTCTTGTACTGCTTTTACTACTTTAGGATGACTATGCCCAATATTACAAACACTAAAGCCCGAAATCATATCTAGGTATGACTTTCCATTGGCATCCCATAAATGAATACCAGCCGCTTTTACCATTTCAATGCCAATTGGCTTGGTGGAAGTTTGCGCTACATGCGATAAAAAAACTTGTCTGTTTGAAAGCATCATCTAATTGCAAACTTACAAAGAACCCGAGGTTTATCGGCAGAAAAAGGATTGCATCTAGTAACTTCGTTCTAGATATCTTAAAAATAAATATATGGCACTCATTCTTCCTGTTCAAGGCAAACATCCGCAAATTGCAAAAAACTGTTTTATTGCACCTAATGCAACGATTGTAGGAGAAGTATCAATGGGTGAAGAATGTAGTGTTTGGTTCAATGCAGTGATTAGGGGCGATGTGCACTTTATTAAAATGGGCAATCGTGTAAATGTACAAGATGGCGCTATTATTCATTGCACTTATTTAAAAAGTCCTACTACAATTGGCAACAATGTTTCTATAGGTCACAATGCCATGGTACACGGCTGTACCATACACGACAATGTATTAATTGGAATGGGCTCAATTGTAATGGATCGTTGCGAAATTCATAGCAATTCAATCATTGCTGCAGGAGCTGTTGTGTTAGAAGGAACCATTGTTGAAGCAGGTTCTATTTATGCAGGCGTACCAGCAAAAAAAGTAAAAGATGTGTCGGAAGAAACCATTCATAACGAAATCAATCGCATCTCTGCTAACTATGTAAAATATGCTTCTTGGTTTTCTGAAAACAACGATACACCTACAAAATAAACGCTTGTTTTAATAGTTAATTTCTTCCATCTTTTCTAAAATGGTACAATAACTTACATATCGTTCAATAGAAACTATTCCACTATTAACGCCTTCTTTTACAGCACAGCCTGGCTCATTAATATGCATGCAATTATTAAACTGGCATTGGCTAATGAGGTTGCGCATTTCTGGAAAATAATGCGACAATTCTTGCTTAGGAATATCCACCAATCCAAACTCGCGTAAACCAGGTGTATCAATGATTTGACCACCAAAGTCTAGGTCGAACATTTCGGCAAATGTAGTAGTATGCATTCCTTTTCCACTCCATCCGCTCACTTCTTGCGTGCGCAACTTAAACTGTGGAAAAACGGCATTAATAAAAGTTGATTTTCCTACACCGCTATGACCACTAAGTAGGCTCACTTTATTTTGCAATAAATTTTTTATTTCATTAATACCTGTTCCATTTTGTACACTAGCTAAAATAACAGTATAGCCAATTGCTTCGTATACTTTTTTTAGTTCTTGAAACTGCACTAATTCTTTGGCACGGTATATATCTGATTTATTAAATACAATTACAGCAGGAATATGATACGATTCACAAGACAATAAAAATCTGTCAATAAAACCCTGCGATGTTTTTGGATCTTTTAAAGTAGCAAATAAAACACATTGGTCTAAATTACTGGCTACTATATGGTGCATGCGTTTGTTGTGCGGAGAAATTCTTGCCACATAATTTTTACGTGGATAAATTTCATGAATGATAGCCGATTCTTCTAATACATCTTCTATTTCCATTTCAACTTCATCACCAACAGCTATTGGGTTAGTAGAAGTAATAGCATCTATCTTAAAAATTCCTTTTATGCGGGCATTAAAGGTTTTGCCTGCTTTATTTTTGGCAAAATACCAACTACCAGTAGATTTATAAATCAATGCTTTCATTCAAAGCAAAGATAATACCCCACCACATCGCAAGCCAATAAAATAGCAAACTTGCCTTAAAATGGAAATTTTTGCTAAATATTAACCACTTAACTGCCCTAAAAGCCTAATCACTGAGTAGCTCGCAGCCTAATTTTAATATCTTCGCTGCTATGTTACCATTTGAACATGATAAAGTAGTACCCAACAAAGAGAGCAGCCTTACTAAAAAGGATCAGGTTGCTGAAATGTTTAATGATATTGCTTTTAAGTACGATTTTTTGAACCGATTTTTAAGTGCAGGTATCGACAAAGGTTGGCGTAAAAAAGCCATTCGTGAATTAAAAAGCCTTAACCCCCAATTAGTATTAGATGTTGCTACCGGTACTGGGGATGTTGCCATCATGACTTACCAAGCTTTGCATCCAACAAAAATTATTGGTATTGATATTTCGGAAGGAATGCTGGCATTGGGCAGAATTAAAATTGAAAAACTAGCATTAACGCAATCGATTGAATTATTTACCGGGGATAGTGAAACAATAAAATTTGATACTAACTACTTTGATGCAGTTACGGTTGCTTTTGGGGTGCGTAATTTTCAATACCTCGAAAAAGGATTGTCTGAAATGTTACGCGTATTAAAACCAGGTGGTAAATTAGTAGTACTTGAATTTTCTAAACCAAGTTTTGCACCAGTAAAGGCCTTCTTTAAATTTTATATGAATGTAATAGGGCCTAGTATTAGTAAATTATTTGGTAGTAATAAAGCCGCGTATCAATACCTCAATGATAGTGTGCAGGCATTTCCAGAGGGACAAACCTTTTTAACCTTAATGAATGAAGCAGGATTTACCCAAACTTATTTAATCAAGCTTAGCTTAGGAATATGCACCATTTACTGCGGAAGCAAACCATAATATTTTTCGCGTTCGCCTTTTTTTTACTGGCTGGCTTTAAAAGTCAAGCCCAGAAGCAATTGTATCGTCAAGACCACGACGACCTGCCTTATTATTTTGGTTTAACATTGAGTTATAATTCGTCTTATTTACACCAAACCAAAAGCAATAAATTTTTACAATCAGATAGTGTGATGATTGCCGAACCGGGTGCTAGCGGTGGTATTGCACTAGGTTTATTAGGCACTTTACGTATCAACGATTATTGGCAAGTTAGGGCTAACCCACAGTTAATTATTGGAGGATCTAAATACCTGTCTTATAATTTATCACACACAGCTGCAGGAGAACCAGATTTTCAACGAAAAATACTACCCTCTAATATTGTTAGTTTTCCTTTTCAGATGAAATTAAATTCAGATAGAATTGGCAATTTTAGAACCTATTTATTGGGAGGCATTAAATACGATATTGACCTAGCTAGTAACTCTACTGCTAGAAATGCAGATGACTTAATTAAATTAGCTAGGTATGATTTTGGTGTTGAATTAGGGGTGGGATTTAATTTCTACTTACCCTTTGTAACCATCTCGCCAGAAATTAAAATTAGTAACGGATTAAGTAATTTACACCAGGTTGATCCTGCTTTGAAGTTTTCGAACGTATTAGATAAAATACAGTCAAGAATGATTGTATTCTCTATACATTTCGAAGACTAACAACAATTAATAACGTTGATTAAACATATTATTATGCAAAATTATTTAATAAAGAATACTTGTATTGTTAACGAAGGGTTACAATTTTTTGGCGATGTATTCATTAAAAATGGCCGAATAGAAAAAATTGCCGCTAGTATTAGTGCAGATGGAAATACAATAGAAATTGACGGGTCTAACCAATATTTATTGCCCGGCGTTATTGACGACCAAGTGCATTTTAGAGAACCAGGATTAATCCATAAAGCCACCATCTATACCGAAGCAAAAGCAGCAGTAGCAGGCGGTGTGACTAGTTTTATGGAAATGCCTAATACCAAACCACCAGTATTTACACAAGAATTATTAGAAAATAAATATCGTATTGGTAAAGAAAGTTCTTTAGCCAATTATTCTTTTTTCATGGGTACTTCTAATGATAATTTAGAAGAGATTTTAAAAACCAACGAAAAGAAAAATGAAGTTTGCGGGGTAAAGGTTTTTATGGGATCTTCTACTGGAAATTTATTAGTAGACAACCCACTAATTTTAGAAAATGTTTTTGCAGGTACTGAATTATTAATTGCTACCCATTGCGAAGAAGAACGCATCATTAAAGAAAACCTTGCCAATGTTCTTGCACAGAACAGACCACTTACCGCTGCAGACCATCCAATTATAAGAGACGAAAATGCTTGTTTTGAATCGTCTTTTAGGGCGGTACAATATGCCAAAAAATACAATAGTCGTTTACATATTTTGCATATTACTACTGCAAAAGAATTGCAACTGTTTACCAATATGATTCCTTTAAAAGACAAAAGAATCACAGCAGAAGTTTGTGTACACCATTTGCATTTTTCTAGTAACGACTATGAAAAATTTGGCAACCAAATTAAATGTAATCCAGCAATAAAGGCTCCCGAAAACAAAACTGCTTTATGGGAAGGTTTATTAGATGATCGACTAGATATTATTGCTACCGATCATGCACCACATACTTGGGAAGAAAAACAAGAAGACTATTTACACGCACATGCAGGACTTCCATTAGTGCAGCATGGATTATCCTTAATGCTTTATTATGTACAGGAAGGAAAAATTAGCATTGAAAAGGTGGTGGAAAAAATGAGCCATGCGGTAGCAGATTGTTTTCAAATAAAAGAAAGGGGATATATTAGAGAAGGATACCACGCAGATCTAGTGCTTGTTAATATGCAACAGCCAAGCACTGTTAATAAAGAAAATATCCTGTATAAATGCGGTTGGAGCCCATTAGAAGGATTCCATTTTCCTGCAACTATTACAAATTGTTTTGTAAATGGACACTTGGTTTATGGAAATGGGGTGTTTAATGAATCTAAGATGGGAATGAGACTTCAATTTGACCGATAAGCCAAACGATGCAAGTAGACAAAACCACATTGACCGACCTTTCCATTTTTCATGCAGACGAAGACCAGTCTGTGTTTAGTCACCTGAATTTCACCCATACAAATGGTGGACGAGAATATTTAAAGGGCTTGCTAAATAACCCTTTAACTAGTATTAGCAAAATCCAAACAACACAACAAACCATTCAAATACTCCAAAAACTTCAAAAGGAATGGCCTGTAACGCTTATTAACAATGGCGCATTATTAGTCATTGAAAAATTTTACGAAACCGCTATTGACCAATATCCTCAGCACCCTGCTCCAATAAATAGTTGGATCTATTCTATTTTACATACCCCAGATTATTCTATTACAAAATATACTGCTACTCATGCTATTGCTTTTGTAAAAGGCATGCAACAAATAGTAGATTTATTTGAGCAAGC
This sequence comes from Sediminibacterium sp., assembly GCA_037132335.1. GTDB lineage: Bacteria > Bacteroidota > Bacteroidia > Chitinophagales > Chitinophagaceae > Sediminibacterium. The sequence continues at coordinate 25,579 of JBAXPJ010000013.1, forward strand.
GCCAATGAGTACTCAAATAACTGTTTGGGCAAATGATATTAGTAATTTATTAAAAAATCCTATTATTCAAGAGATGCTAGCGGTAGAAAATAACCGTCCGCTTTCTTCACAACAAGTACTAAAAATTGGCGGTTTTTTACGCAACCATTTTAAAAGAGCAGCAGTTGCACTAAGTGATATTTTTTGCAAAATGGATGCATATATGAGTATGGCTATAGCAGGTGATAGGTATGCATTGGTTTTCCCTGAATTACAACAGAGAGAACAACCATTTGTGCAAGCGAATGGATTATTTCATTTATTATTACCTACACCAGTTGCATACGATACCACGTTAGATATAGATCAAAATTTTATTTTTTTAACTGGCGCAAATATGGCTGGAAAAAGTACCTACATTAAAGCCATAGGACTCAGTGTTTACTTAGCACACCTAGGAATGGGCGTACCCGCCAAATCAATGCAGTTGAGTTTTTTTGATGGACTATTAAGTAATATTCAAGTTGAAGACAATATTTTTAAAGGCGAGAGTTATTTTTTTAATGAAGTTCAACGCATTAAAAAAACGCTCGAAAAAATAAGTGATGGAAAAAAATGGTTGATATTAATTGATGAACTTTTTAAAGGAACCAATATTCAAGATGCCATGAAATGCAGTACGGCTGTAATTGAAGGACTCCGCAAAATGAATAAAAGTTTATTTATTTTATCTACCCATCTCTATGAAATAGGAGAAAATTTAAAACAGTATCCAAATATTCAGTTTCGCTATTTTGAAACTAAAATGGAAAACGAACAATTGAGTTTTAGCTACCATTTAAAAGATGGTATTAGCAACGATAGAATTGGCTATTTAATTCTACAACGCGAAGGGGTAACCAAAATATTGGATAGTCTCTAATTAAAACAAGAATTATCCCTATCTTACATTTCAACCTTAAAATTCATCTTTATGAAGATTGCTTTAGTAGCCATTGGCTTATTTTTTAGCGCAACAAGTTTTGCGCAATTACAACCGCTAGTATCAAAAGTATATTCATATAAAAATGCACCTACTGTAACTTCAAAGAAAACTCCAACAAAACAAATATTTAACGGATCTGGCGCTATTTTATCGAACCATAATATTAAAGTTGTGGCATTAGTAAGTGGCAAAAAAATGAATTACGAAAAAGAGAATTCAACCGAACTTTTTATTATTGTTAAAGAGGGTTCCCTTTCAATTACCTTAAATGACAAGCTTACCGAACTAGGTCGGGGATCAATTGTTTGTGTAATGCCAGGCGATAAATTATTAATATCAAACAATAGCAAATCCATTGCGTATTATTATGCTATGGACTATGTTTCAGTTGCCGCTCCTAATGCCGAAAGAGGCGCAAAAGCAGGCGGATCTTTTATAGTAAACTGGAATGATATTGCTTTTAAAGAGCACGATAGAGGCGGTGTTCGTAATTTTTTTATCAGACCAACAGTCATGCTTAATAAGTTTGATATTCATGTATCTACCATGAACCCAGGAAAAGTGAGTCATCCACCACATACACATACCAATGAAGAAATTATTTTAATGTTAGACGGTAGTGGCGAAATGCAAATTGGCAACGAACACCAAGCATGCCAAGCAGGTGATGTTGTTTTTTTAAACAGTATGGTCTTGCATAATTTTTCTAATAATAGCAGCAAGCCTGCCACTTATTATGCAATTCAGTGGAATTAATTTGATTGTTAATTACTATTCACTCAAAACATTTTAGCGCGTTATTTCTATGCACTAACCCAAAGCTTTTTTAACTTTCCAATTAGCTACTGCAAAATATTCCAGCAGCTAATTTATTAGGTATGTTAGTAAAAACCTTTGGTAGCAGTGTATTTGGCGTAGAAGCCATTACCATAACTGTAGAAGTAAATGTAAGTATGGGGCAAGGCTATTCTATTGTAGGATTGCCCGATGTTTCGGTTAGAGAAAGTTTACAACGCACCGAAAGCGCTATTAAATCCAACGACTATTATATGCCTCGCACCAAGGTGGTAGTGAATTTGGCGCCGGCAGATATTAAAAAAACAGGATCGGCTTTTGACCTACCTATTGCAGTTGCCGTATTAGCAGCATCTGAACAAATTACACAACCCGAAAGGCTCAAAGATTTTATTATTATGGGTGAGTTGAGTTTAGACGGAAGCGTTCAACCCATTAAAGGCGCACTGCCCATTGCCATTCAAGCACGTAAAGAAAATTTCTATGGATTAATTGTGCCGAAAGCCAATGAAAGAGAAGCTGGAATGGTATCTCAACTAAATGTATACGGCGTTTCGCACATCAACCAATTAGTGGCTTTTTTTGAAGATGAATCAAGTTTAGAACCCGTTGTTGTAAATACCCGTGAAGATTTTTTTGAAAACCAGTACGATTTTGATACTGATTTTAATGATGTAAAAGGACAAGAAAATATTAAACGTGCTTTAGAAATTGCAGCGGCTGGCGCGCACAATGCAATATTAATTGGGCCACCTGGCGCAGGCAAAACTATGCTTGCAAAAAGACTTCCCACTATTTTACCACCACTTAGTTTACAAGAAGCATTAGAGACTACAAAAATTCATAGTGTAGCAGGAAAATTAGCTGCCAATAGTTCTTTGGTAAATAAACGTCCATTTAGGTCGCCACACCATACTGTTTCAGACATGGCATTAGTAGGAGGAGGAGGCAATCCACAACCCGGCGAAATTTCATTAGCGCATAATGGTGTATTATTTTTAGATGAATTACCCGAGTTTAAGCGGTCGGTTTTGGAAGTCATGCGCCAACCCATGGAAGAAAGAAAAGTAACCATTTCGCGTGCAAGAATGTCTTTAGAATTTCCCGCAAACTTTATGTTAGTTGCGTCTATGAATCCCTGTGCTTGTGGATTCTACAACCATCCCAACAAAGATTGCACCTGCCCTGCTGGCGCTGTTCAAAAATATTTAAACAAAGTATCGGGGCCTTTATTAGATAGAATTGATTTACATGTAGAAGTTACGCCCGTTCCTTTCAACGAACTAAATACAAGCATAAATAATACAGAAGATTCGGCTACAATTCGGCAACGTGTTTTACAAGCAAGAGCCATTCAAACACTGCGTTACCAAAACCATCCTGGCACTTATGCCAATGCGCAAATGAGTAGTAAACAGCTACAAGAAATTTGTGTATTAAGTAGTGTTGGTGACGCATTATTAAAAAGGGCCATGGAAAGGCTCAACCTCAGTGCACGCGCTTACGACAGAATTTTAAAAGTGAGTAGAACCATTGCTGATTTGGCTGGGTCTGAAAATATTTTACCCGAACATTTAGCAGAAGCCATTCAATATAGAAGTTTAGACAGAGCAGGTTGGGCAGGATAAAAAAATGCCGCTGCCAATAAAATTAGCAGCGGCATTTAAAAGCTTTTATTAAAAGGTTTCGGCTAACACCAAATCTTTGACTTTACTTAATAATATGCGCTCTTGCAGCATGCTATCGCGGTAACGTATGGTAACCGTATTGTCTTCTTTTGTTTGGTGATCGATAGTGATACAAAAAGGTGTACCAATGGCATCCATTCTTCTATAACGTTTTCCAATTGCATCTTTCTCTTCGTAAAAACATTTGAAATATGGCTTGCATTCATTCATTAAATCACGTGCAATCTCTGGCAAACCATCTTTTTTAGTAAGTGGTAAAATGGCCAATTTTACTGGAGCGATTTTTGCTGGAATATGCAATACAACTCGGCTATCGGTAGTACCGTCTTCTTTATTAATGGTTTCTTCTTCGTAAGCATTTGACAAAATCAATAAAAACATCCGGTCTAAACCAATAGATGTTTCCACTACATAAGGAACATAGTTTTGATTGATTTCAGTATCAAAATATTGCAATTTCTTTTTGCTAAATAATTGGTGTTGTGTTAAATCGAAATCACTTCTAGAATGAATACCTTCTACTTCTTTAAACCCAATAGGAAAATTAAATTCAATATCGCAGGCTTCTTTGGCATAGTGCGCCAATTTAACGTGATCGTGGTAACGGTACTTATCGGCAGAAACACCAAGGCTTAAATGCCATTGCAAACGTGCTTCTTTCCAATATTGGTACCACTGACCTTCTGTACCAGGTCGAACAAAAAATTGCATTTCCATTTGCTCAAATTCGCGCATGCGAAAAATAAACTGACGGGCAACAATTTCGTTTCTAAATGCTTTTCCGGTTTGTGCAATACCAAAAGGAATTTTCATGCGCGCAGTTTTTTGCACGTTTAAAAAATTCACGAATATTCCTTGCGCAGTTTCGGGTCGGAGGTAAATAGTATCTGCATCTTCTGCAACAGAACCCAATTGGGTAGAGAACATTAAATTGAATTGACGAATATCTGTCCAGTTGCCTGTGCCACTTACTGCACAAACAATTTTAGCATCGGTAATTAATTGGCGTAGCGATGCAAAATCATCATTGGCCAATAAAGTATCCATTTGCGCCAACAAAGCTGTTGCTTCCGCATCTTTTCCTTCGTTATTTAATGCATCGGCTTTTGCTTCAATTAAATGGTCTACCCGATAGCGTTTTTTACTATCGCGGTTATCAATCATTGGGTCGCTAAAATTGTCTACGTGTCCACTGGCTTTCCAAGTGGTAGGATGCATGAATATTGCCGCATCAATGCCCACAATATTTTCGTGCATTTGCGTCATACTCTTCCACCAATAATCGCGGATATTTTTTTTCAACTCACTTCCATAAGGGCCATAATCATAAACGGCACTTAGTCCGTCGTAGATCTCGCTGCTTGGAAATACAAAGCCATACTCTTTGGCATGGGATATAATAGATTGGAATAAATTATCTTGTTGTGTGCTCATAATGGTCGCAAAAATAGCATTTTGTACCCTTTGCGGCAAACCAATTCTGTATACTAGACTTGAATTACTACAATATGCAGTTGTTTGTGGATGCCCAATTGTTTTTTAATAGAGCTTTTCGTTCTCAATATGCCGATTGGCATCTCTCATATTCTTTTTTTCGAAATTCTTTTCGAGGGCTTCCGTTAAATTCACGCCAGTTTGGTTGGCCAAGCAAAGTAAAACCCAAAGCACATCCGCCATTTCATCGCCCAATTTCTTACCCATATCTGATTCCTTGAAAGACTGTTCGCCATAATTACGAACCATCAAGCGACTTAATTCGCCAACTTCTTCCATTAAAATGCCCAAATTGGTTAGTTCATTAAAATATCGAACCCCAACGGTTTTTATCCAAAGGTCTACGTCTTTTTGTGCTTGATCGAAGGTCATAAGTGTAAAAATTTGTGGTTATTCTTTGTTTTTTGAATCTATGGTAATGGTTACTGGCCCGTCGTTTAGTAGTCGAACTTTCATATCTGCCCCGAAAATACCGGTTTGAATGGGTTTACCAAGCGCTAGCGTTAATGCTGCGATCATTTTCTCATACATTGGAATGGCAATTTCTGGCTTAGACGCTTTAATATACGATGGACGATTTCCTTTTTTGGTACTTGCATGTAAAGTAAACTGGCTGACCAATAAAATTTGTCCGCCAATATCTAGCACACTCCTATTCATCACATCATTTTCGTCATTAAAAATACGTAGGTTAACTATTTTACTAATTAACCAATCAATATCTTCAATAGTATCCGCGTCTTCTATTCCCATTAATACCAAGAGGCCTTGGTTAATAGATCCGGTGATACTTTCGTTTACGGTTACAGAAGCTTCAGAAACACGCTGAATAACTACTCTCATATATCAGAAAACAAATTTTAGAATTAACTTTACAGCAATGAAGATAGATATTAGATTGGAGATAATATTTCAAACTGCCCGCAGTGGGGGTAAGGGCGGACAAAATGTGAACAAGGTAGAAACCATGGTGGAAGGTCGATGGAATATTGCGAATTCCATACTAATATCCAATATACAAAAGCAGCTACTTCAACAAAAACTAGCCAACCGAATTACCGCCGATGGAAACTTATTGGTGAAGTCGCAAGAATCAAGATCACAATTAAGTAATAAAGAAAATGTTGTTGACAAAATGCAGGACCTTGTTACAAAAGCACTAATTATTAAAAGAGCCAGAATGGCCACCAAGCCTAGTAAGGCGAGTATTGAGCGAAGAATTGAAAGCAAAAAAAGAATTGCAGAAAACAAATCGTTTCGAAAAAAAATTTCCTTAAACTAATACTTGTTGTAAAAAATCAATCTGTCAATTATGCTAACCTATTTTCAATAAAATAGTAATGAAAAAAATTACAACAATTGTCCTTACGTTATTAATCATACTATCGGGTATTGCTTGGATAGATTTTAGCAATGCACCACACCCCATTAGTTTTAAAGTTCCCAAAGGCTGGCCAGCACCAGTATATGATTTCAAAAGTAATCCGTTAACACAAGAAGGCATTGCACTTGGTAAGCAATTGTTTTATGACGGACAATTAAGTAAAAACGGAAAAATTAGTTGCGGATCTTGTCACCAACAATATAGCGCTTTTGCTACTTACGACCATGCACTAAGTCATGGCTATAATAACGGGCAAACTACGCGCAATGCACCTTCATTGCAAAACCTTGCCTGGCAAAAAACATTCATGGCCGATGGTGGTGTCAACGACTTACAACTCCAACCATTAATACATATTACAGCGCCAAATGAAATGGGTGAAAGCATTGAAAATGTTATTCGAAAATTAAAAACAGATGCCCATTATGCAAGTTTATTTAAAGCAGCATTTGGAGACCCGCTCATTAACACAGAAAGACTAGGCAAAGCACTTAGTCAATTTATGTTAACCCTAGTTAGTGCCAATAGCAAATACGACCAAATGATTCGCGGCGAAGCCAGTTTTATTTTACCCGAACAACTGGGCTACGAGATTTTTCAGAAAAAATGTGTGGGCTGCCATCCTCCTCCATTTTTTACCGATTTTAACTTTCGAAACATTGGCCTACCCATTGATAATTTTTTAAAAGATAATGGGCGGATGAAAATAACCAATAACCCTAAAGACTCCTTGTTGTTTAAAGTACCAAGTTTGCGAAATATTGCCATTACTGCACCATATGAACACGATGGTCGATTCAATTCTCTATTAAATGTGCTAGAGCATTATAGAAAAAATATGGTTTTGGGACCAACCACGGATTCTCTATTAAAAAACAGGTTACCACTATCAAATTTTGAAATAGGGCAAATACGTGCTTTTTTAAATACCCTAACAGATAGCAGCTTTTTACAAGAACCGAAATTTGCAGCGCCGGGTATAGGAAATAATAGGAAAGCACCAATTCACGAACATTAAGCACACATTCTGTACATTAGCAAACTGAACAGACAGTTTTGGTTGCTCAGATAAAATACAAATGCATTGAGTGGAATAAAAAAATTAGCAGGACAAACACTTTGGTACGGGCTTAGTTCTATTGCAGCCCGGTTAATCAATTATCTGTTAACGCCTTATTTAACTTATAAATTATCGCTAGAAGTTTATGGCGAACAGTCATTAATTTATTCCTTTATTCCTTTCATGAACGTAGTATTCACTTACGGAATGGAAACCGCTTTTTTTCGCTTTTCAAATAATAAAGACCAACAACAAGTTTACAATACCACTAGTATTTCACTGATAGTATCTACACTTTTTTTAAGCGCGTTACTAATACTATTTAGAACGCCTATTGCAATGGCTTTGCAAATAGATGCCAATCCCGAATACATTATTTTAGCTGCCGCTATTATTGGCATTGACGCATTGTGTGGCATTCCTTTTGCCAAACTAAGGCAAGAAAATAAGCCCCTAAAATTTGCCTTTATAAAAATTGGTGGAATTTTTGTAGTGGTATTTGCTACCTATTTTTTTATTAGTATTTGCCCGAATTTTTTGGCCAATAACCCAACCCATTGGATGGCACAATATTACCGTGCAGACTGGGCCGTTGGTTATATTTTATTGGCTAACTTAATCCAAAATATTATAGTGCTTTTATTATTGAGCAAAGAGTTTTTTGGTTTTGAATGGAAGTTCAACAAAGCATTATGGAAAGAAATAATGCTGTATAGTTTACCGCTAATAATTGTTGGTTTTGGCGGAATGATTAATGAAGTTTTTGACAGGCTAATGCTTGGTTGGTTGGCGCCAGTTAGTTCACTTAAAGCTGCAAAAACCGAAGTGGCTATTTATTCTGCCTGTTATAAATTGTCTATTTTAATTACACTAGCCGTTCAAGCATTTAGAATGGGTGCCGAACCTTTTTTCTTTAAACAATCGCAAGAATCAAATGCCCCTAAAATATATGCACGTGTAATGAAATTGTTTGTTATTACGCTTTGCTTTATGTTTTTAATGGTGGTATTGTATTTAGATATTTGGAAACAATTTATTCGTAACCCTAATATGTGGGTAGGATTACAAGTAGTGCCCATTTTATTATTAGCCAATATGTTTTTAGGAATCTACTACAACTTAAGTGTTTGGTATAAACTAAGCAATAAAACAATGGCTGGCGCTTTAATAACCATTATTGGCGCAGCAATTACTTTGGGTATTAACTGGTTTTTTATTCCTTACTATAGTTATTTAGCCTGTGCTTGGGCTACATTTAGTTGCTATGGAACAATGATGGTAATTAGTTTTATTTGGGGACAAAAAGCATACCCAATTCCTTATGCTTGGAAAAAATTAATTGCATATATCATTATTGTTGTAGCCATTTTCTTTATACAAAAAGGCTTGCTTTACTTCTATGATCCTTTTTGGTTTAAACTGTCAACTGGCACTTTATTACTAGTTGTTTTTACTTGGTTTATTTTATTGGTAGAGCAAAAAGAATTTAAAAGACTACCCGTTATTGGAAAATATATTTAGCTATTTATTTTTCAGCCTTACCATTCTTATCGATGAATAATTATTGCAATAAAAACCAGTTACAAATTTCTGTTGTTTTTTTAAACTAGTATCTTTGAACAATGGCAGAAGATCTCAAACTAATTAATGGCACTAAAACAGCACAATACGAATCTTTGATTCCGCAGATAAAGGCTTTAGTAGAAGGCGAAACTGATTTAGTTGCCAATCTTGCAAATATTGCGGCTGCACTTAAAGAACAGTTTGGCTGGTTTTGGGTAGGATTTTATTTGGTGAAAAATGAGGTACTAGTGCTTGGACCCTTTCAAGGACCTGTTGCTTGTACAAGAATTACCAAAAATAGAGGGGTTTGTGGCAGTAGTTGGTCGGCAGCAAAAACCTTAATCGTACCTGATGTTGCCGTATTCCCTGGCCATATTGCTTGTAGCAGTTTGTCTCAATCAGAAATTGTAGTACCCATCATTATCAATGAAATAGTAGTGGGTGTTTTAGATGTTGATAGCGAACAGCTCAATCATTTCGATACCATTGACCAACAATATTTAGAAGCAATTATTGCCTTAATATCCTTCAATTAGGCCTGAAATAGCACCTTAACAAGCCTTTAATTTAATTTACACTACCTTCGCAGCATTCATATAGGCTCTCTACCGACTGATCATTTACTTCCGTGACAAAGTTCATCAAGTCATTTCTGGAAAGGTTATATACCACCCAAGCAATTTTGGGTGTTCATATTTAAATTTATGTTATTTTGTTATTTGAACAATTAAACCTCATTGAGCCCATACTAAGTGCGCTCAAGAATGAAGGTTACACCACACCTACACCCATTCAAGAACAAGCAATTCCTATTATTTTAGAAGGAAAAGATTTATTGGGTTGCGCCCAAACTGGTACTGGAAAAACGGCTGCATTTGCCATTCCGGTTTTACAATTATTATGCAAACAAAAATATACAGGTCAAGCAATTAAGGGCGGTATCAAAGCACTTGTTTTAACACCAACACGTGAATTAGCTATTCAGATAGAAGAAAGTTTTGCCGCTTATGGCAAGAATCTTGGACTGAAACAATTGGTCATTTTTGGTGGCGTTTCACAACAATCTCAAACCAATGCATTGCGTAATGGGGTAGATATTTTAATTGCAACTCCTGGTAGATTATTAGACTTAATTAACCAACGTTATATCAGTTTAAAAGATGTAGAATTTTTTATTCTAGATGAGGCAGACCGTATGCTAGACATGGGTTTCATTCATGATGTAAAAAAAATAATTACATTATTACCTACCAAAAAACAAACTTTGTTTTTCTCTGCAACAATGCCTGCAGAAATTAGCAAATTAGCAAGCAGCATTTTACACAATCCTTTAAAAGTTGAAGTAACACCCGTTTCATCAACTGCAGAAACTATTCAGCAAGCTGTTTATTTTGTTGAGAAAGAAAATAAAAAATTACTACTTACACATTTATTACAAGACACTGCCATAAAGAGTGCGCTTGTTTTTACAAGAACCAAACATGGTGCCGATAAAGTAGTAAAAGATTTATTGCGTGCAAAAATTGGCGCAGAAGCCATTCATGGTAACAAATCGCAAAATGCACGTCAACGCGCACTAACAAATTTTAAATCTGGGCATACCCGAGTTTTGGTTGCTACAGATATTGCTGCAAGAGGAATTGATGTAGACGAACTATCGCATGTAATTAATTTTGAATTACCTAATGTTCCTGAAACTTATGTACACCGAATTGGCCGTACAGGAAGAGCAGGTGCTAGTGGAATTGCTTTTTCTTTTTGTGATAATGAAGAAAAAGAGTTTTTAAGGGATATTCAGAAATTAATTTCAATACCGGTACCCGTTGTAACAGATCACCCTTATGCAATGGCCAATACTTCTTTACATATTGCGCCTTCCGTTAAACAAAAGCCTGTTCAAAGACATTATCAAAGCAATGAAAGACGCTCTTTTAGAGGTGGCGATAGTAGACGATATTCTGGTAATCAGCAAGCAAGACGTGATTAAATAAATTAATTCAAGTCTGAAATGTATTTTTCTAGCAAATCCCCTACTTTTGCGCACGTTCAGCCGGAATAATTCCTAAGATTACCGGCTTAGATGCTTTGCAAAAAGCAATCGGGATTGCGGATGTGGCGAAATTGGCAGACGCAATAGACTTAGGATCTATCGCCGCGAGGCATGCAGGTTCGACCCCTGTCATCCGCACTAACTGATTTACAATTAGTTATACAAAGGCTCACTTCGGTGGGCCTTTTGTTTTATTAAAATTGCCGCCTTTTACAATTGCCAGACTTTTTTAGCGCATCTTTCAAAGAATCTATGGCTCCCTTTTGGGGCAAACCCTTACCTTTGCAACCCAAATTTCAAGACTTTAAAAAAACAAGTATGGCAAGTATCAACCGTGAAAACATTGGCTTACTGAATGATAAGCTCACTGTTAAGTTGAGTAAAGAAGATTATTATGGCAATTTCGAGAAGAATCTCAAGCAATATGCCAAAACTGCTAATATCCCAGGGTTTCGTAAAGGAATGGTTCCTGCTGGATTGGTTAAGAAAATGCATGGACAAGGTGTTTTTCAAGAAGAAGTACTTAAAACTGTAGAAAAAGAACTCAATGCTTATTTAAGCAAAGAGCAATTAGACATATTTGCACAACCACTTCCACTAGAAAACGAAGGAAGCAGTTTAGACATGAATAATCCTGGCGATGTTGATTTCTCTTTTGAGATTGGCTTGAAACCAGAATTTACATTAGACACTACTAAAATCAATGTAACCAATTACAAAATTGAGGTGACTGATAGTATGGTGCAAGAAGAAGTTGAAAGATTACAAACACGTAATGGCAATATGACCGAGCCAGAAACAGCAAGCACCGAAGAGCATGTATTGAATGTAACTTTCACAGAATTGGATGCTGATGGAAATATGTTGGAGAATGGCATTAACAAAGCAAACAGTTTGCTTATTAAATATTTTGCTGAAGGATTTAGGGCGCAATTAATTGGCAAAAAGAAAGACGATATTGTAGACGTACACTTGGCTACAGCATTTGAAGACAAAGAAAGAGAAGTGGTTTTATCTGACCTAGGCTTAAACAAAGACGAAGCTGGATCTGCCGATAAAACTTTCAAAATGACTATTACCAAAATTGGATTTGTAGAAAAAGCCGCTTTAGACGCAAGTTTTTTTGCAACCGTATATCCTAATAACGAAATCACTACCGAAGAAGATTTCAAAGCAGCAGTTAAAGCTGAAATTGAAACCCATTTTGCGCAGCAAGCACGCAACCAAATTCACGACCAAGTTTACCATCACTTAATTGACCATACCAATATGGAATTTCCTGAAAGCTTTTTAAAGCGTTGGTTACAAGTAGGTGGCGAAAAACCAAAAACATTGGCAGAAGCAGAAGCAGAATATCCTAGCTTTTTAAACCAATTAAAATGGACTTTAATTAGCAGCAAGTTAGTTATCGATAATAAAGTAGAGGTTTTACCAGAAGATATTCGTGATTTTGCAAAAATGCAATTGTTCAGTTATATGGGCGGCCAATTAGGTGCTTTAGGCGATAACCAACAATGGGTTGATGATTATGCCAACCGCATGATGCAAGACAAGAAATTTGTGGAAGATAGTTACCATCGCATTAGTGCCGATAAACTATTTACCTTGTTAGAAACGCAGGTGAAAGCAACAGACGAAGCCATTACAGCAGAAGCTTTTGCAGAAAAATTGCACCACCATCACCATTAATTTTACAGAAACTGTTAAAAACTAAGTATTTGAAAATGGCTCCTGTAAAAAACTGCCAAAATACTTACCTTCAATAAGAAAATAATCGCATATGAACCTAGGAAAAGAATTTGAAGAATACGCTGTAAAACATAGGGGTATCAGCAGTGCTACCTTACACAATTACAAGCAACACGGTATTACCAATCTTACACCATATATCATTGAAGAACGTCCAATGAATGTAGCTAGTATGGATGTGTTTAGCCGTTTAATGATGGACCGAATTATTTTTTTGGGCGAAGGCATTAATGACTATGTAGCAAACATTGTTACAGCACAATTGCTTTTTTTAGAAAGTACCGATCGTACACGTGATATTCAAATGTATATTAATAGCCCAGGAGGAAGTGTTTACGCTGGTTTGGGTATTTATGATACCATGCAATTTATTAGCCCCGATGTAGCAACTATTTGTACCGGTATTGCGGCTAGTATGGGTGCTGTTTTATTGTGTGCAGGTGTAGAAGGAAAAAGAACCGCACTAAAACATAGCAGAATTATGCTACACCAACCATCTGGTGCAATTGGTGGTCAAGCAACTGATATTGAAATCACCGCGCGTGAAATTAAAAAACTAAAGTTTGAATTATACGAAGTAATTGCAGAGCATACACATAAATCAGTTGAAGTAGTTGCTGCAGATTGCGATCGTGATTTTTGGATGAAAGCAATTGAAGCCAAAGAATACGGCTTGGTAGACGAAGTATTGTTAACCAATCCTAGAAAATTAAAAAAAGATTAATACCCAGTAAAAATTATATAACCATGATGCAATCAAAATATATCATCAACCCTTACTTGATGGAAGACGAAGAAGCAGAGGAGCCAAAAGAAGAAAAGCAAGAGCCGATGGGTGGGTTTATGATGAAAAAAATGGAGAAACTTTTCTTTGAAAAAAGAGCTGTTTATTTATGGGGTCAAGTAGATGACAAATCTGCACGTGATATTGTAAGCAAGTTGTTATTGCTTGATGCCGACAAACCAAAAACTGAAATCAAGTTCTACATTAATAGTCCTGGTGGCGTTGTTACAAGCGGAATGGTTATGTACGATACCATGAAAATGATTTCAAGCCCAGTAAGTACCATTTGTATGGGACTAGCTGCTAGCATGGGTTCTATTCTATTAAGCGCAGGAACAAAAGGCAAAAGATATATTTATCCGCATGGAGAAGTAATGATTCACCAACCAAGTTTGGGTGGCTATTTTCAAGCAACTTCTGCAGATATTGAAATTCATGCCAATCAAATTCGCAAAACAAAAGAATTGGGTGCAAAAATATTAGCAAAAAATTGCGGCAAAACAGTTGACCAAGTAATGGCCGATTTCGACCGAGATTATTGGATGGATGGAACAGAGGCAGTTGCATATGGCATAGTGGACCATATTCTTGCAAAAATTTAAATTTTATGGCAAAGCAAACACAGGTTTTACATTGTTCATTTTGCGGCAGAAGTCGTGACGAGGTGAAGATATTGATAGCTGGGCAAGAAGGGCATATTTGTGAAAATTGTGTGGAACATGCACAAGAAATAATTGTGCAAGAACTAAGCCTTAAAAACGAAGCTGGTGCTACTGGCAGTTCGAATTTTAAAATGAATATTCGACGCCCTGCAGAAATTAAAAAATTCTTAGACGAATATGTAATCGGACAAGATGATGCTAAAAAAGTATTATCTGTTGCTGTTTATAATCACTTTAAACGCATAGTTCAAAAGCAACAAACCGATGATGTTGAAATAGAAAAAAGCAATATCATTATGGTTGGCGAAACTGGTACAGGTAAAACCTTACTAGCTAAATCAATTGCACGTTTATTGAATGTACCGTTTGCTATTGTTGATGCAACAGTATTTACAGAAGCAGGCTATGTAGGAGAAGACGTTGAAAGTATGCTTACCCGTTTATTACAAAACTGTAATTACGATACAGCTGCTGCTGAAAGAGGTATTGTTTATGTTGATGAAATAGATAAGATAGCGCGCAAAGGAGACAATCCTTCCATTACAAGAGACGTAAGTGGCGAAGGTGTGCAACAAGGCCTATTAAAAATGTTAGAAGGTACGGAAGTGTTGGTGCCACCGCAAGGCGGTCGTAAACACCCAGACCAGAAAATGATAAAAGTTGATACCAAAAACATCTTGTTTATCTGTGGAGGTGCTTTTGATGGTATTGATAAAGTAATTGCCCGACGCATTAATACCAATGCCATTGGATTTAGTGTAAATAAAGATGAGCAAGAACACCAACGCAAAAACTTGCTTCAGTTTATTAATGCCACAGACTTAAAAAGTTTTGGTTTGATACCTGAATTATTGGGTCGCTTGCCTGTTGTAACACATCTTGAACCACTCGACAAAGAAACACTAAGAAGTATTTTAACCATACCTAAGAATGCATTGATTAAACAGTACACTCGTTTGTTTGAATTAGAAGAAATTAAATTGGTGATTGAAGAGCCTGTTTTAGACTTTATGGTTACAAAAGCTTTAGAATACAAATTGGGCGCACGCGGATTAAGAAGCATTTGTGAAAGCATTTTAACTGATGCCATGTTTGAATTACCAGGCACCGATACAAAAGAATTAATTGTTACACTTGAATATGCAGAAAGCATGTTTAGTAAAAGCAAAATGAGTACCTTGAAAGTGGCTTAATAAAAGGCTACATTCTTAAATAATAAACACATGAACGAACTCATTGAACGCCTA
The DNA here is from genome assembly GCA_037132335.1 of Sediminibacterium sp. Lineage (GTDB taxonomy): Bacteria > Bacteroidota > Bacteroidia > Chitinophagales > Chitinophagaceae > Sediminibacterium. The sequence continues at coordinate 41,019 of JBAXPJ010000013.1, forward strand.
ATTAAAGAAGCAGATTTAAATGCCGATCAAGCACAAAAAGCAGTTACTACTATTGCTTCTTTTGTAAAAGAAAAATTTCCTATGTTGGGTGGTGCGGTAGATCAAATTTTTTCTGCTGGAAGTAAAGAAGACTAATTCAATTAGCAAATTTTACAAAGGTAGTTTTACTGTAAATTCACTGCCCTCTCCTTTTTCACTTTGTATAGTTAAGATGCCCCCTTGTTTTGTAATAAGGTCTCTACAAAGTATTAAACCAAACCCACTACCTTTTTCTTGTGCAGTACCGTTGCGTGTGAAATATTTTTGAGCGTTAACCTTATTCAAAATATCATCACTCATGCCTATTCCAGAATCTTTTACTGTAATATAATCAGAATCATCATCTGTAACAAACAACACTTCAATAGTACCATTTTGCGGTGTGAATTTTATGGCATTTGTTATAAGATTTCTAAAAACAATTTTAATCATATCCTTCTCAGCATGAATAGTAGCATCGTCAGAAATATTATTAATAAATTCTATCTGCTTGTTTACTATTGATAATTTTTGTTCTAAGTGCAAACCGTTAATTAGTTCATAGACTTTTATATCAGTCATTTCTATATCCTTACCCGTTATTTGACTTTTTAACCAACTTAATAAATTATCTAACAAACCGGTAGTTGTTGCATATTGTATTTCTAATTGCTTTAATAATAACTTAGACTCATCACCTGCCAATGTGCCTTTATTAATTAAAGAAAGTATGGTTTGGGTATTGGTAATTGGGTTGCGTAAATCGTGTGAAATAATCGTAAGCAATTTGTCTTTGGTTCGATTATCGTCTTCTAGTAAATCATTTTTATGATTAATTACTTTGTTTAAGACTTCTAGTGATTCTGCATTTTCTTCAATTGTACTGTTTTGTATTCGAAGTTTTTCAGTTAACACTTTTTGCTTCCGATAACTCATAAAAGTTGTGACCACTAAAAACGCTAAAACCAATACTAGTAAAGTCACTGAAATAATAATCAAAAATTGACTTTTGGCTTTTTTATTTGCTGTGGCCATTTGAGATTTTGCAGCTTCTTTTATGGCTTCTTTGTCTTTTACTATTTCAATATAATTATTAGCAAATGCAGCATCATTGTCATTTTGCAAACTCAGTACATTAATTAAACTGTCTTGCCAAGCCAATATATTATTTGACTCATTTTTTTTCTGGTACTGATTAATAAGAATAGTTGCAAATCTTCTTAATTCAGTATAAGCAAAAACTTTGATGGCATTTGCATAACCTTGCTTTGCCATTAAAATAGCCTCGCTATTTTTCTGTTGGTTAATTAAAAGATTTGTTAATTCTAATTGGTTTAATGACATTCCATAATAGTCATTACGTAAAAGATCAAGTAAGTAGGAATTATTAAAATACAAGCGGGCAGTTGCGGTATCATTTTTTGCTTTGGCTAATAAACCAAGATTATAAAAAGCTTTCTTTTGCCCATATTCAAATTTTATTTCTAAACTTAATTGTAAGGCTTCTTTAAATAGTAATTCTGCTTTTTGCAAATCATTGCGCTTTAACTCCAATAAGCCGAGACTATTTTTTATATTGGCTATTTGCTTTGGGGGGCCTTGTTTTGAACTGATTTGCATTGACTCATCATACAATTTAATTGCTTCGTCGTATTTGCCTTCCGCTACATAAGACTTAGCAATTTGCTGATTGATTCTTGAAATATTAATGGTGTCTGCAAATTCCCTACTATTTTCAAGTGCAATTTCATAAATCAGTCTTGCACGTTTGTTGAAACCATTTTGTTGAAATACGCCTGCTTCATTATAAAGGGCATCGGAAAGTCCATTATGATAATTATGTTCCTCAGCAAGCCTTTTTGCAATTGATAAGTCATTTAAAGCTTTTGCTATATTAGAACTTTTTAAGTCAAATGCCAACTGATTTAGAGAGTCTACGGTATGGAAAACAGCCTTCTGGTCTGCATCAACAGACTCGCTTTTTTGAGCAAAAATGAATAGAGGGCATAGTATAGAAAATACTATAATTAACTTTAGGGGTCGCATCAATTTTCGTTTGCTAATTTGCTAAGATAATGGGTTTATACTATTAGATTTTTTAAAAAATGATTTAAACGATTTAGCTATAGAAAACAAAGAATTTATATAATTTATGTTTAACTATTTACCATTTTTTACTTAATAATTATAAACGGTTTCATTTTTTCTAATTGCTCACTAGAAATAAAAATGATTTTTTTTAAATCATCCAGTTCCAAAAAAGGCCCATACGCATTTCTGTAAACAACAATAGCTTTGGCTATTTCAGCAGAAATAAATTTGCATTTCTGAAGTATTGCAACAGAAGCCGTATTGATATTAATAAGTTCGTCTGGTATTTTTTCTATTTGTAAAAAAGGGCTAATTAACAAGAACACTGAATCTGATAGCCCATAGGTTTTTTTTACTTGATCTAAGCGTTTAAATCCGCCAATCTTATCCCGAAAATTTACAATTCTTGCCGCTAGTGGCAGCGTCATTCCTGGTAAAATTTGCCAATCGGCAATAGTCGCCAAATTAATGTCTATGATTTTAGGCTCCGCAACTAGTTTTTGATTGGTAATTGCATTTGGGGAATTTTTGCGTTCTACAGAAACATCCTTTTCAATATTTACATAGGGTATCAAACGGTCTGCTTCAACTTGTTGCATTCCCCATATTTTACTTAAATCTGCTGGCTGCCGAAATTTACCCCCTTTGGAACGATAGTTTAAGATGGTTTGTATGAGTTTTTTGCGCAATCCAAGCTTTTCCCATCCGGAGGCATCGAGTTTGTTTGGGTCAAAATAAAAAAGGCTTGCTTTTAATTGACTAATCAACGGTTGCTGCACTTGTTGATTCGTTTTAACAGGTCTAAACGAATCGGCTTTAATAACTTGACTACTAATTACATTACTCTTGACTACCTCAATTGGATTAAGTTGCTGCTTGGGGTAATAACTGGGCAATACCCAAAACAACACCATCAAACAAATTAATAAAACAATAGCTATTCGCTCCCGACTATTAAAGTGGAAGTACGCTTTAAAAAATTGATACATATATCCTTTTTATTGGTGAATAAAAAGGAGCTACAAACTAATAACCTGGCCATCAAATGCCAGTTTTATATGGGGTGGTAATTCTTGATTAATTAAGTCATTTAATCCTAACTGGTGACTAATATGGGTAAAATACACTTCTGGAATGGCTAATTCCATTGCTAAATCTACAGCGTCTTGCAAAGTGAAATGTGAAATATGGGCTTCTTTTCGAAGCGCATTTAATACCAACACTTTTGAGCCCCTTATTTTTTCTAATTGATCAGGTTCAATTCTATTAGCATCTGTGATATAAGTAAAATCCCCAAAACGATACCCATAAACTGGCATTTTATGGTGATAGACTAAAATGGGCTGAACTGATATATCTCCTATAAAAAAAGGTGTTTCATCAATAGTAATTAGGTTTAATTCGGGAACTCCAGGATATTTTGTTTCGGTAAAAGCATAATAAAAATCGCGTCTAACCGCCTCTTCTGTTAGTGAATTGGCATAAATATCCATGGGTTTTTGGCTGAAAAAATTAAAAGCTCGAATATCATCTAGGCCAGCCATATGGTCTTTATGAGGATGGGTGTACACAACAGCATCTAAATGTTTGGTATTGGTTCGAAGCATTTGATACCTAAAATCTGGGGTGGTATCAACTACCAAAGTAGTAGTGGCAGATTGCACAAGAATACTACTGCGCAATCGATTGTCTTTGGGATTAATAGATCTACAGACTTGGCAATTGCACCCAATCATAGGGATACCTGTGCTAGTGCCTGTTCCTAATAACTGTATTTTAATGGAGGTATTTGCCACAATTCAAATCTAAACCATATTGTGGAAGAACTTATCGAACTAAATTAAATTTATAGGCTCGGCTGTTAATGCTAGTGCTGCATTCTTTACTAGAGAATCATATAATTTCTGTGATTCTAGTGTTAGTTTGTCGTAACTGATATTTAATTGGGGAATCAGGTCTATTAAGGTATTGATTCGGCCTTCTGTATTTAAAAACTTATTTAAAACCACCACTTTTCTTGCCTCCAACAAACACCAGCCACTTTGAAATGTGCCACGCTCATATCGAACTACATAAGCAGATTCGCCTAAAATGTCTTCTAATTTATCAACGCTTGACTGGGTGTACTTCATAAATATGTGTCCTTCCTTCTAATTATGACTGATTAGTACCTCAAATTTAATACTGTGGCAACACAGAACCCTTTTCATTTATCCACACGATAAGGATATCTTCTTTAATGCAATGACCTGAATTTTATTTACTCTCCATTTTAATAACAGGTATAATCATTTCTTCTAGACTGATGCCGCCATGCTGAAACGTGTTTTTATAGTAATTAACGTAGTGATTGTAATTATTAGGATAACATAGGAACCCGTCTTCCTTTGCAAAAATAAAACTTGAATTAATAGTGGGAATAGGAAGGCCCGCTTCTTTTGGATCTTTAAATGCCAGTACATCTTTTGGTTCGAAGTTTAAATTTCTACCATGTTTGTAGCGCAAATTGGTAGTAGTTTGTTTGTCGCCAATTACTTTATGTGGTGTATTTACGCGCACACTTCCATGGTCGGTAGCTAAAATTAATTTAACACCTTTGTCTGCAATTTTTTTCAATGCTTGATTCAATGGACTATGCTCAAACCAACTTCGGGTAATACTTCTATAACTAATTTCGTCACTTGCTAATTCTTTTAATACTTCCATTTCTGTTCTAGCATGGCTTAGCATATCAACAAAATTATAGACAATCACATTCAAGTCGTTTTGCAATAAATTATGAATATTATTTACTAGTTGTTGCCCATCTTGGTGATTCACAATTTTATGATAACTCGTACGCAGATGGTCTTTTTTTAAACGCTTTAATTGGGCTTTAAAAAAGGTTTCTTCAAACAAATTTTTTCCACCTTCTTCTTCGTCGTTTTTCCATTGACCAGGAAATTGTTTTTCAATTTCTACCGGCATTAATCCTGCAAAAATCGCATTGCGACAGTATTGCGTGGCAGTAGGCAATATCGAATAAAAAGATTCTTCTTCTAAAATTCTAAAGTTCTCTGCAAACAATGGCTCTATGGCTTTCCATTGATCGAATCTTAAATTATCTATTAAAATAAAAAAAACTGGCGCACCTTGTTCTGTATGTGGCAACACTTTAAACTGCAATAAATGATTGCTCATAATGGGCGCATCACTTGATGTAGGTTTTACCCAATTCGCATAATTTCTACTGATAAATTTAAAGAACTCTGTATTGGCTTCTTGTTTTTGAGAATTAAAAATTTCTTGCATTTCAGGACTATCACTTTTTTCCATTTCAAGTTCCCAATGCACCAA